>NZ_JBSHJX010000008.1:0-146824 GCF_053619695.1 Microbacterium sp. NPDC055521
GCTCGGAGATGTGTATAAGAGACAGATCACGGGGCGGGCGTTCTGCTTGTGCCGGCCGCGCCCAGGCATCCGCCCGCGCCGAGCCCGCGAGACTTGTCTTCCAGCACGAGACGTACGCCGGTGAGTGCCGTCTCGTGCTGGAACAGAAGTCTCGCGGCGCGGGAGAAGCGGGATGCTCAGTCGAGGCCGAAGAGCGCGAGCGGGTGGGTCAGACGCCACCAGGCGCTCGGCTGGGTGATCTCGTCGGTCAGCGAGACCGACGCGGCAGCGGTGCCGAGCGGGCCCTCGACGGTCATGGTGCCGACCTCGGCGCCGGCCGCAACCTTGTCGCCGAGGGAGAACGAGGTGGTCGCCGTCGCCTGCGAACCGTTCCACAGCAGCACCCGCACGGCGGCATCCGTCACGACCTCGACGTGATCGCCCCACTCGGTGGTGACGTGGCCGACGACGGTCCGCGAGGGAACCGACGTCGGCTGCTCGGCGAGCGTCGTCTCCATCTCGGCGAGAAGCTGACGGGTCACGGCCAGCCGCTCGGCGTTGTCGGCCTGCCCGAGAACCGCGGTGTACAGGCGCACCGTGGTGTCACCGAAGGCGACATCCTTCGCGGTCAGCAGGTTCCAGTGGCTCAGGGTTCCGGTCTTGACACCGACGACGCCGGGGTCGTCGAGCATCTTGTTGGTGTTGGTGATCACACCGACGCCGGGGATGTCGGCCGAGCGGGTGGCGACGATCTCAGCGAAGACGGGGTTCGCCATCGCGAGCTCGGCGATCTGGATCAGTGCTGCCGGGGGCGCCACGTTCGCCTCGCTGAACCCTGAGGGAGACGCCAGGGTGACGCCCTCGATGCCGCGGTCGCTCAGCCACGTCGCCGATGCCTCTGCGAACGCGCGCTGCGATCCCCAGATCTCGTTCGCGAGTCGGTCGGTGTAGTTGTTCGCCGACCCGAGCAGGATGCCCTGCAGCATCTGGTACTCGGTCAGGCCGCCTCCGACCGGCACATCGAGCGACGACTGATCCATGCGGCGATAGCTCCAGTAGTCGCGGGAGTCCGCTGCGGTGAACGCGAAGCTCGGCCCCTGCTCGCCGACCTTCAGCGGCAGCTCGTCGAGCACCATCATCACGGTGACGACCTTCGAGATGCTCGCGATCTCGTCGGCCGAGGTGGTGGATGCCATCGGCTCCATGCCCTGGATGCCCACGGCCGCGCTTCCCGTGGTGGGCCAGGTCACGGTCACCGCCGGAGCGGGAGCGATCTCGACCGTCGTGGCCTGCACGGTCGGGGCGACCTCATGCAACGGCCACAGCAGCGTGGTCGCGACATACGCGACGCACAGTGCCGCGACGAAACCGAGCGGCAGGAGCACGCGGGGGCGTCGCCATTCCGGGGTGAGCCGGGCGCCGGCGAACAGCTCGCGCGGCTGCGAGGTGGGGATGTGCTCGTCGAGCAGGGTGGATGCGTCGAGCCACGTCAGCGCGGTCGGCGGGCGCGCGTCGTCGGCCCATTGCTTCGGCGCCTCCTCGACGGCGGCGTCGGACGCCGAGGGCTCAGCGGGAGAGAGCGCCGGAGCCGCGGCGGGTTCGGTGCGATCCACAGCGTCAGTATCCCTGGTCGCAGCCAGTTCGGGCCCCAGGCTTTCGCCGAACGCCGGCAGCACGGATGTGCCGCCGGATGAGCGCTCTGTGCGCGCCCTCGTGCGCTCGCGTATCGCGCGACGCGTCACCGGGCGCGTGGACTCGGGGGAGTGGGGCACCCGACCACGCTACAGGCCGGTGTTTCACGGGGCGAAACGCCGACCCGTGGCAGCCCCCACCGGCGCTATGATCGAGTCATCACCACGGGAGTCCGGGCAGCCGGGCTGAGAGGAAGCGATCCGCGCTTCGACCGTCGAACCTGATCCGGATCATGCCGGCGCAGGGAGGAGTTCAGATGAGTACGTCCACGTCCGCGTCCACCGCGCAGACCACCCTCGCACCCGCCACGCGCAACCTGCGCTGGCGCGTCGTCGACATCGTCGTCGCCGCCGTGCTCGGCGTCGCGATCGGCCTGCTGTTCTGGGGCTGGAACATCATCGGCGGCGCCTGGTTCGGAGCCGCCGACGCTCTGACCCCCGGCTTCGGCGGCATCGCCGTCGGCATCTGGCTGATCGGCGGCGTCATCGGCGGCCTGGTCATCCGCAAGCCCGGCGCCGCTCTCGTCGTCGAGCTGATCGCCGCGATCATCTCGATGCTCATCGGCAACGTGTGGGGCGTCTCGACCGTGCTCTCCGGGCTGGTGCAGGGCCTCGGCGCCGAGCTGATCTTCGCGCTGTTCCTCTACCGTCGTTTCGGCATCGTCGTCGCCGCGCTCTCGGGCGTGGGCGCCGCCGTCGCCGCGTGGATCTTCGAGATGTTCTACGGCTCGTCGCCGAACTTCCTGAAGAGCATCGAGTTCAACGCCATCTACCTCGGCGCGCTCGTCATCTCGGGTGCCGTCCTCGCCGGCGTGGTGGGATGGCTGCTCGTGCGCGCCCTGGCATCGACCGGTGCGCTGAGCCGCTTCGCGGCCGGCCGGGAAGTGCGCCAGGAGGTCTGAGCGTGTCTTCTCCGGCTCGCGTCACCGCGAACGGGTGGGGCTGGCGCTACGCCGGCCGGCGGCTGCCCGCCGTCAGCGACGTCACGTTCACGATCGAGCCCGGTGAGCGGGTGCTGTTGCTCGGCGCCTCGGGCGCGGGCAAGTCGACACTGCTCGCCGGCCTCGCCGGCGTGCTCGGCGATGCCGACGAGGGCGTGCGCAGCGGGGCTCTGCTCGTCGACGGTGCCGCCCCGGAGGCGCAGCGTGGCCGGATCGGCCTGGTGCTGCAGGATCCGGATGCCGGTGTCGTGCTGTCGAAGGTCGGCGATGACGTGGCCTTCGGCTGCGAGAACCTCGGCGTGCCAGCCGACGAGATCCCGAACCGGGTCGTGTCGGCGCTCGACGCGGTCGGCCTGGACGTGCCGCTCGACCGGCCCACGAAGGCCCTCTCGGGCGGGCAGAAGCAGCGACTCGCTCTCGCCGGCGTGCTCGCCATGCGACCCGGTCTGCTGCTGCTCGACGAGCCGACCGCGAATCTCGACCCGGTCGGGGTTCGCGAGGTGCGCGACAGCGTCGGCAGGGCGCTGGATGCCACCGGCGCGACGTTCGTCGTCGTCGAGCACCGCACCGAGGTGTGGCTCGATCTGCTGACCCGAGTCATCGTGCTCGCCGCCGACGGCGGCCTGCTCGCCGACGGTCCGCCGTCGGTCGTGTTCGCACAGCACGGCGACGCGCTCGCCGAGGCGGGTGTCTGGGTGCCGCACCACGAGATCGACGTGCCGATGCTGCCGCCCGCCGATCCCACGCGCCCCGCGGTGCTCGAGACGAGCGATCTCGCCGTGTCCCGCGACGGGCGCACCGCCGTGCAGAGCCGACTCGAGCTGCGGATCCCACGCGGGACGGCCACGGTCGTCACCGGGCCCAACGGGGCGGGCAAGTCCACACTCGCGCTCACCCTCGCAGGTCTCCTACCCGAACTCGAAGGAACGGTGCTCGCCGCATCCGACCTCGCCGGCCGCTCCGGCCGTCGCCCCTCGCACTGGAAGTCCCGCGAACTGCTCACTCGCATCGGCACCGTCTTCCAGGAGCCGGAGCATCAGTTCCTCGCCCGCACCCTGCGCGACGAGCTCGCCGTCGGCCCCCGCGCGCTCGGGCTGCCGGACGAGCAGGTCGACGCCATCGTCGATGACCTGCTCGAGCGGCTGCAGCTCGCTCCGCTCGCACTCGCGAATCCGTTCACGCTCAGCGGCGGGCAGAAGCGACGACTCTCGGTGGCGACTGTGCTGGCCGCCGCACCGCAGGTGCTGGTGCTCGACGAGCCCACCTTCGGGCAGGACCGTCGGGGGTGGATCGGCCTCGTCGAGCTGTTGCAGGCCGAGGTCGCGGCCGGCCGCACAGTGATCGCCGTCAGTCACGACGAGGCGGTGGTGCACCACCTCGGCGGACACCGCATCGCGCTGCGCCCGGCATCGACCGCCGACGACCCGGCGACCGCGGGTGGCGACCCGGCGCCGACCGCCGGCATCCAGAGGGGGCGGCGATGACGAGCACGACGAACCGATCGGCGGCGACTCGTTCGTCGCGACCCGACGCGGGCAGCCGTCCGGCGTGGCTCGACGGCGTGAACCCCGTCACGAAGATCGTTCTCGCCCTGCTGCTGTCGGTGCCGCTGTTCGCGTCGATCGACCCGGTGAGCGCTCTCGTGGCGATCGCCCTGCAGCTGCTGTGCCTTCCGCTGACCGGGCTTCCGGTGCGCACGGTGCTGCTGCGCCTGCTGCCCATCGCGGTGTTCTCGCCGATCGCGGGGCTCAGCATGCTGCTGTACGCCGAGCCCGAAGGCCGGGTGTTCTTCAGCTTCGGCTTCGCCGCGATCAGCGAGGGCTCGATCGCCCTCGCGGTGGCGGTGACACTGCGTGTGATCGCTCTCGGGCTGCCGACGATCCTGCTGTTCGGTCGCACCGACCCGACCGAGCTGGGCGATGCGCTGGCGCAGGTCGCGCACCTGCCGAGCCGGTTCGTGCTCGGCGCGCTGGCCGGGGCGAGGATGCTGGGGCTCTTCATCGACGACTGGCGCACCATGTCGCTGGCGCGCCGTGCACGAGGCGTGGGCGACCACGGAGCGCTGCGCCGCTTCTTCTCGATGGCGTTCGTGCTGCTCGTCTTCGCGGTGCGGCGCGGCACGAAACTCGCGATGGCGATGGAGGCCCGCGGTTTCGGCTCGGGAATCGAGCGCACCTGGTCGCGGCCGTCGCGCCTTCACCCGCGCGACGGCGTGGCGCTGCTGGGCGGTGCCGCGATCATGGCGTCGGCCATCGCCGGTGCGGTCGCGGCGGGCGTCTTCCGGTTCGTCTGGAGCTGAGCGGCGGCGGCTCAGCCGAGGAGCTTCTTCAGCACGTCGGCGAGGACGACCGCGTGGTTGTGCTCGGTGTCGTTGACGGCGTAGACGAGGGTGACGACCGGATGCTCGCGCAGCTCGTCCACAAGCCGGGCGAGCGCCTCGGCTGATTCGCCCTCGAGCTGGGACCGGTAGTGCGCGGCGTTGGTGGCGAAGTCCGCTCCCGGTGCGTGCCACTCGTGGCGCAGCTCGGTCGACGGTGCGACGTCCTTCGCCCACAGATCGATCGCCGCGCGCTGCTTCGACACGCCACGCGGCCAGAGCCGATCGACGAGCACGCGGTACCCATCGTCGGGAGAGGCGCTGTCGTAGGCTCGTTTGCGACGAAGGTCCATGACCTCAGCATCCCCCCGCTCGCGACCACCCGCCAGCTGGACACTCAGAACCACGTATGCTGAGACTCAGTCGCATTCGGCGTCGGACCGGCGTCGAGCCGTTCGAAGGAGAACACGATGCAGATCACGGGACAGGGCGCGCTCATCACGGGCGGCGCCAGCGGACTCGGCCTCGCCACCGCCCGCCGGCTGTCCGCCGCGGGAGCACGGGTCGCGATCATCGACCTGCCGACGTCCGCAGGCGAGGAGATCGCCGCCGAGCTCGGCGGACTGTTCCTGCCGGCCGACGTGACCAGCTCCGAACAGATCGCCGCGGCCGTGGCATCCGCCCACGCCGCAGCCCCCCTGCGCGTCGTCGTCAACTGCGCGGGCATCGCCCCGCCCGCCAAGGTGCTCGACCGGGACGGCAATCCTGCCGACCTCGACGCCTTCGAGCGCGTCATCCGCATCAACCTCGTGGGCACCTTCAACGTGATCTCCCAGGCTGCGGCGGTGATCGCGCAGACCGAGCCCACCGAGGGCGGCGACCGGGGCGTCATCGTCAACACCGCGAGCGTGGCCGCGTTCGACGGCCAGATCGGCCAGCCCGCCTACTCGGCATCGAAGGGCGGGGTGCACGCGATGACCCTGCCGATCGCACGCGAGCTCGCGCGGCACGGCATCCGGGTCTGCACGATCGCTCCCGGCATCATGGAGACCCCGATGCTCGCAGGTCTCCCGCAGGCCGCCCAGGACTCGCTCGGCCAGCAGGTGCCCTACCCGTCGCGGCTCGGCAGGCCGGACGAGTACGCGGCGCTCGTCGAGCACATCATCGCCAACGGCTACCTCAACGGCGAGACCATTCGTCTCGACGGCGCCATCCGCATGGCGCCGAAGTAAGGAGAAGAACATGTCCCTTGCAGGCAAGACCATCCTGATGTCGGGCGGCAGCCGCGGCATCGGCCTCGCCATCGCGCTGCGCGCCGCAGCCGACGGCGCGAACATCGCGATGCTCGCCAAGACCGACACCCCGCATCCCAAGCTCGAAGGCACCGTGCATTCCGCGGCGGAGGCGATCCGCGCGGCCGGCGGGCAGGCCCTGCCGATCGTCGGCGACGTGCGCGACGACGACCAGGTGACCGAGGCGGTCATGAAGACGCAGGGCGAGTTCGGCGGCATCGACGTCGTGATCAACAACGCCAGCGTCATCGATCTGTCGCGCTCGCTGGATCTGGCGGCGAAGAAGTACGACCTGATGCAGGACGTCAACGTACGCGGCACGTTCATGCTCTCCCGCGCCGCGGTTCCGGTGCTGCGCGAGTCGGCGAACCCGCACATCCTGTCGCTGTCGCCGCCGCTGAACCTGACGCCGAAGTGGCTGGGTGCGCACACGGGGTACACCCTCGCCAAGTACGGGATGACGATGGCGACGCTGGGTCTTGCTGCCGAGTTCGCGGATGCCGGCATCGCGGCCAACACGCTGTGGCCGCGCACCACGATCGCCACTGCGGCGGTGCAGAACCTGCTCGGCGGCGACAGCGTGATGGCCGCCAGTCGCACCGCTGAGATCTACGCCGACGCGGCGTACTCGGTGATCACCAAGCCCGCACGCGAGTACACCGGTCAGACCCTGATCGTCGAAGACGTGCTCGAGGCCGACGGTGTCACCGACTTCTCGAAGTACGCCGCTGTGCCCGGCACCCCCGACGACCGCCTGTTCCCGGACATCTTCCTCGACTGATACGTAGAGCTGCCTGCACGGATGTCGGCGGATTGAACGGATGTCGGCGCGAACCGGCTGTTCGCGCCGACATCCGTGTTCTGGACCGACAAGCGTGCGACCCGGCGGTCGGTCAGAACAGCAGGTAGACGGACCCGGCGATCGTGAGGATGATCACCAGCCGGTCGAAAAGCTGCTGCGGCATCCGTCTGGCGAGGCGGATGCCGATCAGCGCACCGATCACCACCATCGGCGCGAGCGTGAGGTCGAGCAGCAGCACCTCGGGCGTGAGCAGCCCGATGCCCGCCAGGAACGGCACCTTGGTGAGGTTGACGATCGCGAAGAACCACGCCGAGGTGCCGAGGAAGACCTTCACCGGAGTGCGCGTCGCCAGGAAGTACATCGACATGACCGGTCCGCCCGAGTTGGCGACCATCGTGGTGAATCCGGCGAGAGTCCCGTACCCGGCGGCGGTGATGCGACCGGATGCCCTGGCGCCGGTCTGATCGGAACCGACCGTCCGGACTCCGGTCCGCCGCCTGCGCCACAGCGTGAGCCCCACCATCGCCAGCAGGATGACGCCGATCGTGCGGCGCACGATGCCGTCGGTGCTGACCGCGAGGAAGGCGGCTCCCACCAGCAGGCCGACCACGACGGCAGGCGCGAGCCGCAGCAGCGTGCGCCAGTCGGCGTGCCGTCGGTAGGCGATGAGCGCGAAGACGTCTCCGACGATGAACAGCAGCAGCATCGCCGCGGTGGACGTGCGGGCGGGAAGGACGGATGCCAGGATCACGACCGCGATCGTTGAGCTGCCCGGCAGCGCGGTCTTGCCGAGCCCCGCGATGAGTGCGGCGAACGCCAGCAGCGCCCACGCCCAGATCTCCATGCCCTCCAGTCTCCCAGTCGGCACGCCGTACCCTGGAGGTATGCCCGCATCCGACAAGACGCCGCCCTCCCGCAGCACGCCTGTGCGCAAGACGGGTCCCGCCCGCGGCTCTCAGGTGCGCCCGACGACAGAGGGCTGGACGCAGCAGAAGGATGCCGAGGGCCGACCGCTTCTGCAGTTCGCCAGCCCCAAGCGGGGCAAGCCGCCGGTGCACCTGGCCGACCTGACCCCCGCCGAGCGCGTCGAGAAGGTGAAGGAGCTGGGACTGCCCGGCTTCCGGGCGAAGCAGCTGTCGACCCACTACTTCACGCACTACACCTCCGACCCCGCGCAGATGACCGACCTCCCTGCTGCGCAGCGCGATGAGCTGGTCGGCGGCATGCTGCCCCCGCTGATGACCGAGGTGAAGCGGCTCGAGACCGATCGCGGCGACACGATCAAGTTCCTCTGGCGCCTGCACGACGGCGCGCTCGTCGAGTCGGTGCTCATGCGCTACCCGGGCCGCATCACCCTGTGCGTGTCGTCACAGGCCGGCTGCGGCATGAACTGCCCGTTCTGCGCCACCGGCCAGGCGGGGCTCACCCGCAACATGTCGACCGCCGAGATCATCGAGCAGATCGTGCGGGCGAATCGGGCCATCGCCGACGGCGAGCTCGGCGGCAAGAGGTCGAACGACCACTCCATGGAGCGCGTGTCGAACATCGTCTTCATGGGCATGGGTGAGCCGCTCGCCAACTACAAGCGGGTGATGGATGCGGTGCGCATCATGGTCGCCCCGCAGCCCGACGGGCTCGGCATGAGCGCTCGCGGCATCACGGTGTCGACGGTCGGTCTGGCGCCCGCGATCAGGAAGCTCGCCGACGAGGACATCCCCGTCACCTTCGCGCTCTCGCTGCATGCGCCTGACGACGAGCTGCGCGACGAGCTCATCCCCGTCAACTCGCGCTGGAAGGTCGGCGAGGCGCTGGATGCCGCTCGCGAGTACTTCGACAAGACCGGTCGTCGCGTGTCGATCGAGTACGCGCTGATCAAGGACATGAACGACCACCCGTGGCGCGCGGATCTGCTGGCCTCGAAGCTGAACTCCCGCGGTCGCGGCTGGGTGCATGTGAACCCCATCCCGCTGAACCCGACGCCGGGATCGATCTGGACGGCGTCCGAGGTCGATGTGCAGAACGAGTTCGTGCGCCGGCTCAACGCCGCGGGCATCCCGACCACGCTGCGCGATACGCGCGGCAAAGAGATCGACGGGGCCTGCGGCCAGCTCGTCGCGACCACCGAAGACGAGGCCGAAGCCGCCGCGATGGCCTGACCGGCTACTTTCTCGGGGTGCGCAGTCTCAGCATCCGGCCGCTGCCCTCGATCAGCTCGGCCCACGAGTCCACGTCGACCGCGCATTCGGCGATGGCGCAGGTCGGGAACTCGACGAACTGCCCGGTGAGGTCGGGCACGGCATCCGCCATTCCGGGGTTGTGCCCGACGAGCATCGCGACGTCGACCTCATCCGGAAGCGAGGCGGCGACCGACAGGATGGTGCGCGCCGACGCGGCGTAGAGCGTGGGCTCGTCGGCCACCTCGAGGAGGAACGCGGCGGCGTAGGCATCGGCGGTGATGCGGGCCCGCAGCGCCGTGCTCGCCACGATGTGCTGCAGGCGCACGCCCTCGTCGACGAGTCGGGATGCCATGGCGGGGGCGTCGCGCCGGCCGCGCGCGTTGAGCGTGCGGTCGTGATCGCGCACCGACGGATCGCCCCAGTCGGACTTCGCGTGGCGGGCGAGCAGCAGGGTCTTCATGTGCCCCAGCCTGACATCCGGATCCGCATGACGCACCCTTGTCTGTGAACGCCTCGCAGGGAGCATCCGGGACTCGCACAGCCGCGGTTTCATACCCTCGAAGGATGTCCTATTCCGCACATCGCCCTGGACGGATGGATTCCCAGGGGCGGATCTCGTTCGAATCCGACGGCCCCGAAGGCGCGGTCACCGACGACGACCTCGATTTCCTCCGCCAGTACGAGCCCACGGGCGGCAGCGCCGAGACCCCTCGGCCGGCTCAGGCACCCGGTGAGAGTGCGGTGCCCGGGTTCGGGGAGAGAGCGGTGCCCGTGTCCAGTGACGAAGCGGCGGCCGCACCAGACGACGCGACACCGGCATCGGCGCGGACCCGGCGGTCGAAGCGCGAGCGCACCCCCGGATCGCGGCTGCGCACCATGGCCATCCTCGGCGGCGCGGAGGGCGAGATCCTCGACCGCGTGCCCGGCGAGACGCCCCGATTCGTGCAGATGTTCTTCGTGCTGCTCGGAACCGCTCTGGTCTCGGCGATCTCGATGATGTTCGCGCTGACCACCGGCGTGCAGGTCGCGATCTGGGTCGCCATCCCGCTGGCCCTGGTGTGGGCGGCCATCATCTTCAACCTCGACCGGTTCCTCACCTCGTCCATGACGTCGACCCGCAATGTCGGCAAGATGCTCGCGCTCGCCCTGCCCCGTGTGGCGATGGCCGCGCTGATCGGGTTCCTCGTCGCTGAGCCCCTCGTGCTGCAGGTGTTCCACAACGACATCGCCCGCGAGGTGGCATCCACCAACATCACCCAGTCGCAGTCCGACCAGGACGCCCTCGAGAAGGGGCCCGAGAAGAAGGCGCTGGACGCTGCGACCGAGCGCGTCGCGGCTCTCGAGAACCAGGCCGCGACCGGTGTCGTCGCCGGCACGGAATCCGGCTCGGCGACCACCTCCGCGGCCCAGGCGACCGTCGACGAGCTGACCGGCAAGATCGCCGAGCAGCAGAAGGTCATCGATTCGGCTCGTGCGCTGTACCAGTGCGAGCTGACCGGCGAGGGCGCGGGCACCGTGCCCGGCTGCACCGGGGTGAACGGGCAGGGGTCCAGCTCCGACGCAGCCAAGGCGCAGCTCGCCCAAGCCCAGCAGACCTACGACGCGCTCGCCGCGCAGCTGCGCTCGGCGAACGACGACCTCTCGGCCGCCGAGAACGGGGCGCAGGCCAACACCGCGGCATCGGAGACGACCAACCGCCAACAGGCGAAGGATCAGCTCCCCGCGGCGAAGAAGACCTACGAACAGGCGCTGGCCGCGTACAACGCGCGTGCCGACTCGGTCGCGCAGGGCAACGCCGGTGCCATCGGACTGCTCAGCCAGATCACCGGGCTCAACCGCCTCGGCGAGAAGGAGCCGACGATCTTCTGGGCGCACTGGCTGATCGCCGCCCTGTTCTTCATGATCGAGCTGCTGCCCGTGCTCGTGAAGGTGCTCACCAGCTGGGGCGACCCGTCGCTGTATGAGAAGACCAGGACGATCCGCAAGCAGGTCGACCTCGACCGGGTCACGGCCGAGGGCTTCCGCGATCGTGCTGCGATCGTGACGGCGGCGGATGCCGAGCCCGGCCGATCCTCGGCATCCGGAGTCGCTCCCGGCGGTCCGGCGCCCACCGAGCCGATCACCTCGGTGTGCTCGCGGTCGCCGGGTACGCGGTGCTCGCCGCCGTGCAGATACTCGTGCTGAATCCGCTTGCCGCGGTGCCGGGTGAGAAGATCGCGGCGATCTACGCCGAGATGGATGCCGCCGGGGAGACCATGCCGGTGACGATGCCGCTGCTGATCCTCGGCGTCGGCGTCGCGGCGGCGATCGTGGTGGCCCTGTTCAGCATCCGGTCGCGGCTGGAGCCTGCCCACAGCGCTCTGCTCTTCCTGCTGCTGCTCGTGCTGGGCGCGCCGGGGTACTTCGTCGCCTCGTTCGGCCCCGGCATGAACCTGGCTGACACGTTCATGATCGGCGGGGCCGACCACAGCCGGTGGTCGCTGGTGCTCTTCGCGGTGAGCCTCGGCGCGGCCGGCGCGGCGGTGGTGCTCGCGCTGAGGATGAAGGGCGGGCGGCCGGCTGCTGTCAAGGCCTGACGCATCGCTCGGCGACCACGCCGATCACGGATAGCGTGTGAACATGGTCAACTATCGCTACCTCGGAAACAGCGGACTCAAAGTCTCGGAGATCACCTACGGAAACTGGGTGACGCACGCCTCGCAGGTGGGTGACGAGGCGGCGATCGCGACGGTGCACGCCGCGCTGGATGCCGGGATCACCACCTTCGACACGGCCGACACCTACGCGAACACCGCCGCCGAGGTCGTGCTCGGCAAGGCGCTCGCCGGTCAGCGTCGTGCCGGACTTGAGATCTTCACGAAGGTGTACTTCCCGACCGGGCCGAAGGGCCCCAACGACACCGGCCTCAGCCGCAAGCACATCTTCGAGTCGATCGACGGCTCGCTGCAGCGTCTCGGCACCGATTACGTCGATCTGTACCAGGCGCACCGCTACGACTCCGAGACTCCCCTCGAAGAGACGATGCAGGCGTTCGCCGATGTCGTGCGTCAGGGCAAGGCGCTGTACATCGGCGTCTCGGAATGGACCGCGGAGCAGCTGCGCGAAGGGCACGCCCTGTCACGTCAGCTCGGATTCCAGCTGATCTCGAACCAGCCGCAGTACTCGATGCTGCACCGGGTGATCGAGGGCAAGGTCGTGCCGACCTCCGAGAGCCTCGGCATCTCGCAGATCGTCTGGTCGCCGATGGCGCAGGGCGTGCTGAGCGGCAAGTACCTGCCCGGCCAGCCCGTGCCCGACGGCTCGCGGGCCACCGACCCGCACTCGGGGTCGCACTTCATCAAGGAACTGCTGCGCGACGACATCCTCGCCGCGGTGCAGAAGCTCAAGCCGATCGCGGCTGACGCGGGCCTGACCATGCCGCAGCTCGCGATCGCGTGGGTGCTGCAGAACCAGAACGTCGCCGCCGCCCTGGTGGGCGCGTCGCGCCCCGAGCAGCTCGCCGAGACCGTGAAGGCCTCGGGCGTGCGCCTCGGCGCCGATGTGATGACGGCGATCGACGACGCGCTCGGTGACGTGGCGAACACCGACCCGCAGGACACCTACGACGTGTCGCCGAAGACCCGCCTGGTCTGAGCTCGGCCCTGCGGGCGGTGCGCGCACCCGTTGTGTGCCCCGCCCGCAGAGCGTGACCGGCTGCGTCTCACCGCAGACGGGTCAGAGCGTCGTGATGTCGACCTGCAGGTCGTGGGTGAGCTGTTCGATGTCGGCGCGCAGCGCCTCGAGATCCGCCGAGGGTGGCAGGGTCGCCGTGACCGACGACTCGAACAGCCGGCCGCCCGCCATCGCGGCATCCCGGGTCTGGGTGGTCATGCGCTCGATGCTCAGGGCGTGAGAGCTCAGCACACCCGAGATCTCGCGCACGATGCCCGCCCGGTCGTTGCCGAGCACGCTGAGCGAGATGCGCTGCGCGGCGTCGGATGCCGGGGCGCCGGCGCCCGCGTGGACCGTGATCGCGAGCATCCCGTCGAGCGCGTCGAGGTCGCCCCGCAGGGCATCCACGCGCTCGTCGGCGACGGAGATCTCGATCACTCCGGCGAAGGTGCCGGCGAGCTCGGCGAGCTGGCTGTTCTCCCAGTTGCCGCCGTGCGCCGCGACGATGTCGGCGACGGCGGACACGAGCCCGGGTCGATCCGCTCCCGCGACCGTGAGGATGAGCGTGGTCATGCGCTCAGCGTAGCGCGCTCACCACGCGCCGCCGTCGAGGAAGCGCACCATCCGCTCGCGATGCGGGGTCAGATCCCAGCCCCTCGCGGCGACCCAGTCGTCGTCGTAGTACGTCTGCGTGTAGCGGATGCCGCTGTCGCAGATCAGCGTGACGACGCTGCCCGTCTCACCGGCGTCGCGCATGCGCGAGATCAGCTCGAACGCGCCGTAGAGGTTGGTGCCGGTCGAACCGCCCGCGAGGTGCAGCGTCCGCTCGCGCAGCAGGCGGATCGCGGCGACGGACGCCGCGTCGGGAACGGGGATCATCTCGTCGATGACGCTCGGCACGAACGACGGCTCCATTCGGGGCCGGCCGATGCCCTCGATCATCGAGGGCTCGCCCGTGGCGTCCGGATCCCCCTGCCAGGCGGCGTAGAACGCCGAGCCTTCGGGGTCGACGACGGCCACCTCGGTCGGATGCCGGCGGTAGCGCACGTAGCGGCCGAAGGTGGCGCTGGTGCCGCCGGTGCCGGCGCCGACGACGATCCAGCGGGGGACGGGATGCCTCTCGAGTGACAGCTGGCTGAACACGCTCTCGGCGATGTTGTTGTTGCCGCGCCAGTCGGTCGCCCGCTCGGCGAAGGTGAACTGGTCGAGGTAGTGGCCGTGGCACCCCGCGGCGAGGCGCCGCGCTTCGGGCGAGATCTCCTCGGCGTGGTCGACGAAGTGGCAGAGGCCCCCGTAGAACTCGATGAGGTCGATCTTCTCCTGGCTCGTCGAGCGTGGCACCACCGTGATGAACGGCAGTCCGAGCATCCGGGCGAAGTAGGCCTCGGAGACCGCCGTCGACCCACTCGACGATTCGACGAGCGTGGTGTCCTCATCGATCAGGCCGTTGACCAGCCCGTAGAGGATGAGCGAGCGAGCCAGGCGGTGCTTGAGCGAACCGGTGGGATGCACCGACTCGTCTTTCAGGTACAGGTCGATGCCCCAGCTCGCCGGCAGGGGGAACAGGTGCAGGTGCGTGTCTGCCGAGCGGTTGGCGTCCGCCTCGAGCACTTGGATGGCGGAACTGACCCATTCGCTCATGGTTCGAGGGTAGCGGTGCGCGCAGCGGAGAGAAGCGGGCGCAGGCGGGTCACGGGCGACGGATGCGCTGCGCCTCGACGTCGGCGGGGAACGGCTCGGACAGCGACCAGCGGAACACCTCTCGTTCGCCGTCGATGCTCAGGGCGACGTGATCGTCATGCAGGATGACCTCGCCGACCTCGACCGCGGGCACGGATGCCCGTGACAGGCCCGTCTGCCAGGCGACGACCACCTCGGCAGGCAGCGACCCCAGACGGACGGCCGGGCAGAGCAGCGTGTCGGCGCCGTCGACGACCCGCTCGACCACGCCGGCGGATGTCAGCGGCACGGCCACCGGCGGGGAAGACGGCGACGCCGCCCAGGCGCCGAGCAGGTGCACGACGCTGACCAGGTCGCGGCACTGCACCCGCGCAGAGCGCGTTGCGTTGCTGCCGACATCTGCGGCGTCGCCCGCATCCCAGGCGCCGTCGTCGTCCGGGGCGTCGCCGGCGACCACCAGGGCGGCACCGCCCACCCGCCCGGCGAGCCCGACGCAGCCCGAGAGCCGTGCCACGTGCACGACGCTGCTCCCGACGATCTTCGTCGCCACCTGGCACAGCACGTGCCGCCCATCCGCGTCGAGCGCGCGGGTGACCGCGCCGCCGCGGGCGCCGACGCTCGCCCGGAGGGCGGGGCGGTGCACGGCGCCCTCGATCGTCAGGTCGCTGTCGCGCACGTCGCCGCCCGAGATCGGCCGGGTGGCGGAGGTGAACTGCAGCCGGCGGTACAGGGGGTCGTCGCGGGTCGGGTGCCCGTCGCTGCCGAAGTTGTGCAGCCGCACGATGCCGTCGTCGCGGCGGGCATCGATCAGCCACCGCGGGCCGTCGAGCACGCGCCGCACGTCGTGCTGCTCGATGGGCAGCGCCGTCTCCGTCGCCGTCCACGCCGGGTCGTCCGCCGGCAGCGCGAGACCCAGGAAGCCCTTCGCCGCCCAGTACGGCGACCCCGGGCCGCTGTACGACTGCACCATGCTCGGAATCGGCTCTCGCTGCCAGCCCAGCGACAGCACGCCGGTGTCGAGGCTGCCGCCGTCGACGAAGTGCTTCAGGATGCCGCTGGTCAGCCGCCGGGTGCGTGAGGCGTCGAGCACCTCGAGACCCTCGCGGCGCGCCATCCAGAACGGCGCCGCCGTCGCCCAGCGGTAGATCAGCGAGCGGCCCTGGAACACCGGCGCGCAGCGCGCGTCGAACAGGTGCTGATAGCCGTCGACGAACGCTCCCAGGCGCTCGCGGTGCAGGGAACGCCGGTCGTCGAAGCCGGCGCCCATCATCTCGTCGATGAAGAACGGGTACCAGTGGAACGCGAAGGCGTTGTAATGGTCGAAGCGCCGGCCGTCGCCGTCGGTGTACCAGCCGTCGGCCCGGTGCCAGTCGTCCATCCGGTCGAGCGCGTTCTCGACCGTGTCGCGGCCGTCGGCGAATCCGCCGGCGTGGGTGAACGCCGCCAGAGTGGCGCCCAGCAGCACGTGGTTGTTGTCGGCGCACCACGTGCCGCGTGCCTGCGCGAACCAGATGTGCACGCCGTCGCGGGTGGCGTCGTCGAGCGCGGCCCAGATCGAGTCGCGCGTGAGATGCAACGCGATCGCGATGGATGCCGCCTCGACGGTGGCCTGGCTGTGGTCGGTGAGCTGCGGCCAGATGCGCTGCCCGATCGCGTGCTGCACGGCCTCGACGTAATGCGCGATCAGCGGCGCGGTGCCCTCCGTGCCGGCCGGGTCGCCGGCGATGCGCAGGGCCGCGAGCAGAAAGGTGCGCGCGAACCCCTCGAGCCGGTCCATGGGCGAGCCCGCGTCGGCATCCACCGCGCCCGGGCGGACGGCGAAGTCCACCATCGCTCCGCCGTGCGTCGAGCGCTGTCGCGCCGCGTCGAGGATCCGGTCGGCGGCGGCCACCCAGTGCGCACGGGTGTACCCCGTGTACGGAGCGGAGAGTGGGTCGGCGGGCGGCATCCAGGCGGCGGCGGTCGCGGGCATGCCTCGATCGTCGCGACGGGGGAGGAGAGGATTCAAGAGGAGAAGGTGTTGAATCCTCTCGTCCTGACCGCGTTGACTGGCGGGCATCCGAGCCAGGAGGCCGCCTTGCCGCATCGCCCGAACATCCTCGTCGTCATGGCCGACCAGTTCCGCGCCGCATCCCTCGGCGTCGCCGGAGAGGACCCGGTGCACACCCCGCACCTCGACGCCCTCGCCGCGAGCGGGCGCGTCATGCGTCAGGCGGTGAGCGGGTACCCGGTGTGCAGCCCGCATCGCGCGATGTTCCTCACGGGCATGCGGCCGCAGCTGAACGGCGTGACCTTGAACGTGAACTCCGAGAGCGCGCAGGACGGCGTCGGCCTGCGCGACGGACTGCCCACCTGGGCCAGCGCCCTGCGCGAGCACGGGTGGCGCACCGGCTACATCGGCAAGTGGCATCTCGAGCCGCCGGTCGCCGACGACGAGCGGTTCGGCGAGGGACGCCGCGACGACGGCAAGGTGTGGGATGCCTGGTCACCCCCGCACCGGCGCTTCGGCTTCGAGTACTGGTACTCGTACGGCGCGGCCGACCGTCACCTCGCACCCCACTACTGGACGACCGACGCCGGCCGGGAGCAGCGGGTCGACGTGGACGAGTGGTCGGCCGAGCACGAGATCGACGTCGCGATCGAGTTCGTGCGGGATGCCGGCGACGAGCCCTACGCGCTGATGGTCTCGCTCAACCCGCCGCACCAGCCGTTCGACCAGGTCCCCGATCGCTACCGCACGCGCTACGCCGGCCTCGACGAACGCACTCTGCTGAACCGCCCCAACGTGCCGCACGGCACCGCCGTCGCGTCCGAGGCCGCGGCGGTCGCCCGCGACTACTTCGCGGCGATCACGGGTGTCGACGAGCAGGTCGGACGACTGACATCCGCCGTCGCCGCACAGAACACGACCCGGCCGACGGTGATCCTGTTCACCTCCGACCACGGGATGCAGTTGGGCAGTCACGCCCTGATGTACAAGAACGTCGCGTACGAGGAGTCGATGCGCCTGCCGCTGATCGTGCATGCGCCCGGGCTGGTCCCGGCGGGGGAGTCGCACACCGTCGTGGACTCCCTCGACTTCGCGCCCACCATCCTGGGCCTTGCGGGTGTCACCGCGCGCGACGCTCGCGTCGCCGGCCGCGACCGCTCGGATGCGCTGCGCGGCGCGCCCGACGCACCGGCATCCGCCGACGACGACGCGACGCTCTACACCCGCTTCGCCTCGCGGTCGGATGCGAGCAGCGTGCGCGGGCTGCGCACGCGCACGGCGAAGGTCGTCGCGACCTGGCATCCGGCCTCGGGTCTGACGATGCAGTTCTTCGACCTCGTCGCCGATCCCTACGAGCTCGACGACCGCCCCGACGACCCGCGTGCCACGGCGCTCGCCGGACGGCTGAACGACGAGCTCGAGCGCGCGGGCGACGAATGGGAGGGCGCCGCAGCCCTCGTCGACGTGCTCAGCCCTCGGGCGTCTGGTCGACCGGCAGCCCCACCCGCGCACGCCAGCGTTCGTGCGCGCGGGTGAGCTGAGCGACCAGCCGCGGACGGCGGGAGGCGAGATTGTCGCGCTCGCCGGGGTCACCGGAAAGATCCGTGAGGATCAGCCCGTCGCCGGTGCTGGTGTGCTCGACCTCGCGCACGTACTCGGCGGTCGGGCTGTCGCCGGTCACCGAGAGCAGCTTCCAGTCGCCACGGCGCACCGCCCACTGCCAGCCGCAGTCCCAGTGCAGCTCGCGGATGCCGCTCGTCGCATCGTCGGACGCCGCGGTGTCGGACGATGCGGTGTCGGACGCCGCGGTGTCGGACGTCTCGGCGTCGGCCTGATCGGCGAGCAGCGCGCGCAGGTCGCGTCCGTCGTCGTCGGCGTCGGCGGGGAGCCCCGCGGCGGCGGCGAACGTGGCCGCGAGATCCAGTGCGCTCACCGGCTCGCCCACCACGGTGCGGGCCGCGGCGACGCCGGGCCAGCGCACGAGGAACGGCACGCGGATGCCGCCTTCCCACAGCGTGTACTTCGTGCCGCGCAGCGCGCCGTTGTCGCCGTAGTTGCACTGCGATCCGCCGTTGTCGGTGAGGTAGACGACGATCGTGTCGTCGGCGACGCCTGAGGCGTCGAGGCTGTCGAGCAGGCGACCGATGGCCCGATCCATCAGCTCGAGCTGCGCAAGGTAGAAGGCGCGCCCGTCGGGCAGATTCGGGCTGATCGCCCCGTCGTACCAGTCGAGATACTCGGACGCGCCCGGATGCCAGTCGCCGGGGCTCTCCAGGCCGCGAGCGGCCAGCTCGTCATCGGGCAGCTGCCAGCAGAAGTTGTGCACGGCGTTGAAGGCGACCATCGCGAAGAACGGCTGCTCGCCGGCACGGCGCTCGATGAACGCCCCCGCCCGGTCGGCGATCTCGTCGGTCGTGAAGCCGTCGAACTCGACCGGCTCTTCGCCCGACCAGAACGGCTGCACCCCCATCGCCTCCGCGGCCTCGCCGTACGCGGCGACCGCGTCCTCGCTGTGGTGCAGGTAGTGCAGGCGTCCCATCGACTGGCCGGCGAGGCCGTAGAACGACTCGTCGAAACCGTGGTGCGGTGGTGCGCCGCGATCGGCGGCGGTCTCGTCGCCGTAGTGCACCTTGCCGAAGTACCCGGTCGCGTAACCCGCGTCGCGAAGCCGCTCGGCGATGGTGGGGACGCTGCCGATGTGGGCCGAGTCGAACCACAGTCCGCCCCAGCGCTGCTGGTACTGCCCGGTGATGAGACCGGCACGCGAGGGCGAGCAGATCGGCGCGGTCACGTACGCGTCGGTGCAGGTCGCCCCCTCGGCCGCCAGGCGGTCGAGCACCGGCGTGCGCACCCCGGGCGTACCCTGGGCGGAGCGATCGGCGTACCCGTGGTCGTCCGAGACGATCAGCAGGATGTTCGGGCGGCGGGTCATGGGGCTCCATCCCATCCGGGCGGCGCGAAGGCGCCCAGGGGGTCGTCGTCGAGGGCGCGGGTCTGTCCGGCGCCGAACACCGGCAGCCCCCGGCCGTCCACACGCGGATCCGCGTGTTCAGCGAACCATGCGTCGAGCATCCGGCGCATCCCCGCCAGTTCGGCGGCGTGCGCGGGATCATCGGCGAGATTCACCCGTTCGCGCGGGTCGGCGACGAGGTCGTACAGCTCGTGCGGGCCGTACGGATGCCGGTGCACGTACTTGCGCTCGGCGGTGCGGATCATGCGGACGGGGCCGTACTCGCTGTGCACGACGACGGGACGCTGCGGCGCGCTCGGCCGCTCTCCGCGCAGTGCCGGCGCGAAGCTGCGCCCCGGACCCTGCTCGAACCGCTCGGGATCCAACCCGAGCAGCTCGAGCAGGGTCGCGGGCAGGTCGTACGCGCTGCGCAGCTCGTCGTGCACCCCACCCTCGGGCCGCACTCCCGGGCCCGCGACGATGAACGGCACCATGACCGACTCGTCGTACATGTTCATCGGGAAGGTGCCGTTGCCCTTGCCCCAGAAGCCGTGCTGGCCGCAGCTGAACCCGTTGTCGCTGAGGAACACCACCACGGTGTCGTCGACGATGCCGTGCGCATCCAGCCGGTCGAGCACCCGGCCGATCGCCGCGTCCATCGCCGTCACCGCGGCGAAGTAGCCGATCAGCGCCTCGCGGGTGTCGGCTTCGCCGCCGATCGGCGCGCCCTCGAGCGTCTGCAGCCAGGGATGGGGCTGCTCCTGCGGGCAGGTCTCGAACGCGCAGCCGCGATAGAGATCGGTGAACTCCGCGGGATGCTGACCGGCGAACGGCTTGTGCGGCGCGGTGAAGTTCAGAGCCAGGAAGAACGGGGCGTCGTGCTGCTGCTCGGCATCGAGGAACGCGATCGCATCGTCGGCGATCACATCGGTGAGGTAGTCGGTGACGTGCTCGGTGCGGCCGTCGCCGGTGTGCATCACCGCGTCGTGGTACGGGCTGCCGCCACCGTCGAGGGCGTACCAGTGCACGAAACCGCGACGCGGCACGTCACTGGCCCCGAGGTGCCACTTGCCCGACAGGCCGAGGCGGTAGCCCGCATCGGCGAGCGCATCGGTGAGGGTCGGCATCCCCGCAAGGTGATCGCGGCTGCCGTGCCCGGAATGGGATCCGTCGAGGTAGTCGTGCACACCGTGCGCGGAGGGGATCCGACCGGTGAGCAGGCTGGCGCGGGCCGGCGAGCACACCGGGGACGCGCAGAAGAAGCGGTCGAGACGGATGCCGCGCGCGGCCAGCCCGTCGAGGACGGGCGTGCGGATCTCGGCATTGCCCGCGGCGCCCAGCGCCCACGGGCCCTGGTCGTCGCTGACGATGAGGACGAGGTTCGGCCGGGTCACGTCAGCGCATCCGCGTCGGCGAGCAGCAGCGCGGAGCCGTCTTCGGCAGAGCGGTACGCCGCGAGGACGAGCTCGACCACGTGCCGGGCATGCGCGATCGGCACCGTGGGCTCAGCCCCCTGCGCGACGCGCCGGAAGTCCGCGAGCTGCGCGGTGAAGGCGCTCTGGATGTCGTCCGGGTGGGTCCGGTGCACCAGCTGCGAGCGGCCGTCGGCGTGCACGGTGGTGCCGTGCCGCGGATCGACCTCGATGATGCCGCGGTCGCACACGATGGTGAGCAGGTCGCTGCGGGTCGCCGGGTCGCTGAGCACGACGATGCTCACGGAGACCCCGTTGTCGAGGCGCAGCATCATCGCACCGTCGGTTTCGACCGCCGAGCCGAAGCGGTTGACCGTGGTGGCGAGCATCTCGACGGCGCGTCCGCCGCCGAACCACAGCGAGCGGTCGATGCAGTGCCCGCCGATGTTCATCAGGGCGCCGCCACCGGCGATGTCGGGGGAGAAGAACCACGGCGAACGGGTGCCGGGGCGGTAGTCGGTGCTGCGGTTGTCGCGCACCATCCGCACAGCGCCCAGCTCGCCCGAGGCGAGCACCTTCGCGGCGGCGACCTTCTCGGGCAGGTAGTGCTGGATGTGCCCCACCGTCAGGGCGACCCCCGCGCTCTCGCACGCGGCGATCAGGCGGTCGCAGTCCTCGAGGGTGGTGGCCATGGGCTTCTCCACCAGCACGTGCGCGCCGGCGGCCGCGGCGTGCGCGGCGATCGGCAGGTGGGTGGAATGCGGGGTGTTCACGATGACGGCATCCACCGCTCCCGACTGCAGCATCGCTCGATGATCGGTGAAGACGGCCGCGTCAGGGCATCCGGAGGCCACCCTGCGGGCGGCGGCCTCGTCGATGTCGCAGACGGCGGTCAGCTCGACGCCGTCGACTGCCGCTGCTGCGGTGCAGTGGTACGAGGCGACCGCCCCGGCTCCGATCAATCCGATCCGCACGTGTGTCTCCTCTATCAATCCTGGTGAAGTGCGCTCGCGCCGCATGAGCGACGGATGACGATGCGCGGCCGCAGCCGGATCTGGTGCAGCGGGCATTCGTCGCCCTCCACCAGCCGGCGCAGCATGACGTCAGCGGCCATGCGGCCGATGCGGTACTTGGGCGGGGCCACGGCGGTGAGCGGCACCTCGGCGAGGTCGGCCACCTCGTCGTCGTACGAGACGAGAGCGATGTCGTCGGGGATGCGCACCCCCGCCCTGCGCGCGGCACCCTGCAGCAGGGCGGCCTCCCGGTCGCCGAACACGAGGGCGGCGGTGGCCCTGAACTCGCGCAGCGCGGTGAAGGCCGAGGAACCGGAATCGGATTCCCACTCCTGCTTCGTCTGCGCGAACTCGAGCCCCCCAGGCAGTCCCAGATCGGCGACGGCGCGGTGGTAGCCGCGCACGATGCCGAACTCTGTGACGGTGGCCGACCGCGTGAGAAGGGCGATGCGCGAATGGCCGAGGCGGGCCAGATGAGCGATCGCGTCGTAGGCGCCGCCGGCGTGATCCGAGCAGACGTGCTCGGTGGTGTCGGCGGGCCCGCCGTCGGCCAGGCTGCGCTCGACGAGCACCACCGGCACAGGCAGCGCCATGAGCTCGTGGGCGCGGGCCAGCGGGTCATCCAGCCCGGTGAGCGTGGGCGCCAGGATGAGGCCGTCGACGCCGGCGTCCATCAGCGACGCGATCGCGTCGTCTTCGCGCTCGGGCTGATACCGGTAAGTGGCGAGCTGCAGCGAGGCGCCCGCTGCCTGCAGCGATTCGTCGATGCCCTGCAGCACCCGCGGGTAGTACAACTGGGTGTCGGGCAGCAGCACCCCGATGCGCCGACGGGTGCGCTCCTCCCGCGGACGCATGTGCGCGACGAAGCTGCCGGCGCCCTGGCGGCGCACGACGATCCGCTCGGCCACCAGCTCGTCGAACGCCCGACGCACGGTGGTCAGCGACAGGCCCGTCTCCTTCGACAGCTCCTGCTCGGTGGGCAGCTTCTGACCTGCGGTCCAGGTGCCGGCCAGAATGCCGCGACGCAGCTGATCGGCGAGGAGCTCGAACTTCAACCCTCGCGTTTCCGCGTCGCGCACCGCTGCACGCTTTCCGGCCATGCCGATCCCCTCCGTCGTTCTTCCTTTGATTCTTCGGCCTACGAAGAGAGGAATAAAGACGTATTCCTCGATTCCTCTCCTCTGCTCACGTCGTCGGCGACCGGTGTTCCGCCCCGTGAAGGAAGCGAAACCGAAACTGATCTCGGAATACTCATTGAATACTCTTGTATCGAGGGGCGAAAGTCGACCCATGCAGGCAACGATGCCGCGCACAGACGAAAGGAAATCCGATGGCGAAGATCCGTAAGGTCACAGCACTTGCCCTCATCGGCGCGGTCGCGCTCACCGCCGCCGGATGCTCGTCCGCGTCAAGCGGCGGATCCAGCGACTCCGGGGAGTTCACCTACTGGGCGATGTGGAAAGAGGGCGAAGCCCAGCAGAAGGTGGTAGCCCAGGCCATCGCCGACTTCGAGAAGGAGACCGGCATCGAGGTGAACGTCCAGTGGCAGGGGCGCGACAACCTCAAGAAGACCGTTCCCACGCTCAACACGAACAAAGTGCCCGACCTCGTCGACGGCTCGTTCGCGAAGACCGCACCCGTGCTGGCCGAGACCGGTCAGGCAAAGCCCCTCACCGAGGCGTACGCGGCCGACGTCGACGGCGACACGGTGTCTTCGCTGATCCCCGAGGCGTATCTCGAAGACGACGTGCTCACGGTGAAGGGCGAGGACGCCCCCTGGATGCTGCCCTACTCGCTCACCAGTGACGCGATCTGGTTCAACAAGGCCGCGCACCCCGAGCTCGTCGACAACGCCCCGCAGACCTGGGACGACTTCCTCGCGACCATGGACGAGATGAAGGCGGCGGGCGAGACGCCGATCGCCATCGACGGTGACGTGGCCGGCTACAACGCCTACTGGTACACCTCCGCGATGGTCGGCCTGGCGGGCCCCGGCTCGCTGCGCGAGATGGCCGCCGACAAGACCGGTAAGGCTTGGGACGACCCCGAGGCGCTCGAAGCCGCGCAGATGATCGAGGAGCTCGTCAACGGCGACTACTTCGTCGACGGGTACAACGCCAGCAAGTGGCCCGCGCAGCAGCAGGTCTGGGCTGACGACAAGGCCGTGATGCTCTTCAACGGCACGTGGATCCCCACCGAGACCGGCCCGTACGCCGCCGACGGCTTCGAGTACTCGTCGTTCCCGTTCCCGACGCTGGGCGACAGCGCGCGCGCCGACTTCGTCGGCTTCGCCGTGCCGGCCCGCGCGAAGAACGCCGAGAACGCACAGAAGTTCGCCGCGTTCTTCCTGAACAAGAAGTACCAGGACGCCCTGGGCAACGACGCCAAGATCATCCCGATCCGCGCCGACGCCGCCGTGAGCGAGGAGATGTCGACCGTCAAGGAGGCGCTCGACGCCGCGGACTCGTACTACATGCAGAACGACGGCATCAGCTTCCCCGGCTACACCGAGAAGCTGCTCTGGCCCGCGCTCAGCGACCTCGTGCTCGGCAAGACCGACGCGAAGACGTTCGTCGAGACGATGAAGACGGGTCAGATCGACTACTGGGAGCAGAACTCGTGACCGACGTCGCCCTGGCGCCTGCCGCACCCCTCCCCGCCGCCCGTCGCGGGCGGCGGGGAGGGGGCAGCACGATCGATCAGGCGCGCCGCCGCCTGTTCGTGCCGTTCGTCGGCCCCGCCTTCGTGCTGTACACGATCCTGTTCGTCGTCCCCTCGGTGTACGCGATCTGGATCAGCTTCAACAAGTGGGCCGGTGCCGGCCCCATGGAGTTCGTCGGATGGGGCAACTACGTTCGCCTGTTCAACGACAAGCTGTTCCTGCGCTCGTTCGGCAACACGCTGCTGCTGCTCTTCGTCGTCGGGCTCGCGATCTTCGTGATCGCCTTCGCCCTCACGCTGGTGCTGCGCGACATGGCGGGCAAGAAGATCGCCCGCTCGGTGATCTTCTTCCCCCACCTGGTCAACGCGATGATCTTCGGCGTCCTCGCCGGGTTCATCTTCAACCCCGGCGGCCTGGTCAACACCCTGCTCGGCGCCTTCGGCGTCACTGATCCGCCCGCCTGGCTCTCGCAGGACAACCTGTTCCCGCTGATCATGGTGATGATGACGTGGATCACCACCGGATACTTCACCACGATCCTCATGGCCGGCGTCGACCGCATCCCGCCGTACTACTACGAGGACTGCGCCCTCGCCGGCGCGAACGCGTGGCAGCGGCTGCGTCACGTCATCCTGCCGCTGACCTGGGACGTGTTCGGCACCTGCGCCGTGCTGTGGACGATCTCGTCGGTGAAGATCTTCGAGATCATCTGGATCTTCGGCGGCTCGACCGGTGCGGGCATGCCGCCGACGCAGACCTGGACCACCGCGGTGTACACCTACGTCACCGCCTTCTCCGGCGAATCCGTGCCCGCCTACGGGGCCGCATCCGCCTCGGCCGTGCTGTCGCTCGCCCTCGTGTCGGTGCTCGTGCTGCTGCTGCGCCGCGTGATGAAGCGCGAAGCGATCGAATTCTAGGAGACATCGTGACTGCGACACTCACCGAAGACACCACCCGCACCCTCGTGGTGCCTCCCGAGCATCGCCGCCCCCGTCGCCGCAGCGGAGCCGCGATCGGAAACGACCGCAGCGTGATCCGCGGGATCGGCCTGGTGCTGCTGTGGGCCTTCGTCGTGCTCAACGTGGCGTGGATGGTGTGGATGGTCATTCAGGCCTTCCGTGACACCCGCTCGATCCTCGCCGAGCCGTGGGGGATGCCCACCTCGCTCGACCCGGTGAACTTCGTCACCGCCTGGACCGTCGGCGACTTCGCGACGGCGACGATGAACAGCGTCGTGACCACGCTCGTCTCGTCGTTCCTCACCGTCGCGCTCGCCGCTCCCGCGGCGTACTATCTGAGCCGCGTCGAGAACCGGCTCACCAACTCGCTGACGATGTACTTCGTGCTCGGGCTCGGCATCCCCGCCCAGGTGATCGTCATCCCGCTGTTCGTCATGCTGAACGAGGTGTACCTCACCGACAGCCTGATCGGTCTCAACCTCGTGTACATCGGCGTCTCGATGCCGTTCACCGTGTTCCTGCTCACGGCGTTCTTCCGCTCGCTGCCGATCGAGATGGAGGAGGCCGCGGCTCTCGACGGCACGACCGCCTTCGGCACTTTCTGGCGCATCACGCTGCCTCTGGCCAAGGGCGGCATCCTCACCGCCTTCGTGCTGCAGGTCATCTCGCACTGGAACGAGACTCTCCTGGCGCTGACGCTGCTGCAGTCCACCGAGAAGTACACCCTGCCGGTGGCGCTGATCTCGTTCATCCAGCAGCAGACGTACTCCGGTGCCGACTGGGGCGGGCTGTTCGCCGGGCTCTGCATCGTCGTGCTGCCGATGCTGGCGATCTACCTGTGGCTGGGACGTCGCCTCACCGAGGGGCTCACCCTCGGCATGGGCAAGTGATGACGGCCGCGGTGCGCCCGAACCTGCTCGTGGTGATGGCCGACCAGCTCGGCGCGCATGTCATCGACCGCGATGAGGGCTGGGTCGACACTCCGCACCTCGATCGGCTGCGCCGATCGGGGGCGGAGTTCACCCGCGCCGCCGTGACCTTCCCGCTGTGCGTGCCGTCGCGTGCGTCGCTTCTGACCGGGCGGATGCCGCACGAGCTCGGCGTCGTCGGCAACCGCACCGGCGCGGAGGCCGCGGAGCCGGGCGCGCGCTCCGACAGCATGGGGCACCTGCTCGCCGCCGCCGGCTACGACTGCGCCTACGCCGGCAAGTGGCACGCGATTTCGCCCAGCGCACCGCCCGACGCCGGTTTCGACGTGCTGCACCCCTTCGGCGATCGCGGTCTCGCCGACGCGGCGGTGGTCTGGCTGCAAGGCCGGGCGGATGCGTCGCGTCCCTTCCTGCTGTTCGCATCGTTCGACGATCCGCACAGCGTCTGCGAGTATGCGCGCCGCCAGCCCATGCCCTACGGCGACGTCGATCCCGGTGCGGTGCGCGATGCGCCGCCCCTGCCGGCGAACTTCGACCCGGCGCCGTTCGAGGCCGAGGCGGTGCGCTTCGAGAAGCACGCCGCGCAGCAGACCTACGGCACCGCGGGGTACACGCCCGAGGAGTGGCGGCAGTACCGCGCCGCCTACCGACGGCTCGTCGAGCGGGCGGATGCGCAGCTGGGGCGGATCCTGGATGCGCTCGACGACGCGGGCCTCACCGACACGACGCTGGTCGTCTTCACGAGCGATCACGGCGACGGCGACGCCGCGCACCGGTGGAATCAGAAGACGGCGCTGTTCGAGGAGTGCGTGCGTGTGCCGCTGATCGTGTCAGGGCCGGGCGTGGTGGCCGGACCGCGAACCGGCCCGGTATCGGCGGGACTGGACGTGCTGCCCACGTTGCTCGAGGCCGCCGGTGTGCCTGTGCCCGCCGCGCTGCATGGGCGAGCGCTGCCGTTCGCCGACCCCGCGGACGCCGGCGCGGCCGACGTCGATCCGATCGACGGCAGCGGGCATCCGCCTTCCGGGCGCATTGTCGGCGTCGAGACCCGGTTCGAGCGCGCAGACCCGCCACTCACCCGCGGCCGCGCGGTCTACCGCGGCCGGTACAAGTACACGGTGTACAGCTGGGGCCGTCATCGCGAGCAGCTGCACGACGTGGTCGCCGACCCGGGGGAACGCCGCAATCTCGCCGTCGAATCGACCTTCGACGCGGTGCGCGAGCAGATGCGGGCGAGCCTGCTGCAGTGGTGCATCGACACCGACGACCAGGAGTTCCTCAAGCTGGTTCCGCTGCCTGCCGCGGCCGAACCGGGCACGCAGGAGCGGATCTTCACCGTCCCCTATTGAGCCGCAGCATCCCGAGAGGCGCTTGGTGCGCCTGACTCGGGCAAGCCCTTGAACCGACGGCCACTCGGGCGCACAATGGCCCCGTCGACGGATGAGAGGACGAGGCAATGGCGCACGGAGACATCACGCACATCGACATCCCGGTGACCGACATGCGACGCGCGAGCGACTTCTACGGAACCCTGTTCGGCTGGAGCATCGCCGAGATGCCCGGTTTCGAGGGCTACCCCATGTGGCAGGCCCCGAACGGGATCTCCGGCGGCGGGCTGGCGCCGCGCTCGGAGGGCTTCACGCAACCCCGCTCGTACGTCGAGGTCGACTCGATCGACGACACGATCGCCGCGGCGACGCAGGCGGGTGCGACGGTGGCGCTGGACAAGAGCCCGATCACCGACACCAGCTCCTGGGCCGTGATCGTCGACCCCGACGGCAACCACATCGGCCTCTACGAGGGCACGACCTGACCCCTCCGCTACTGCTTCCGGTATGAGTTCGTGCCGCTCCAGCGCGATTGATGCGGCACGAACTCATACCCGAGCGAGAGGCGGCGCGCGGGTCGAGGCGGCGGTAGCCTCGGGGGTCATGGGATCAGCTACGCATCAAGCACGGCGCACCGGCGCGGGGCTCGTCGTCGCGCTCGGAGCGGCGCTGTCGTTCGGTATGTCGGGAGCGTGGGCGCGGGGCCTGATCGACGCGGGATGGACGCCGGGCGCGGCCGTCACCGCCCGCATCTGGGTGGCCGCTCTGGTGCTGCTCGTGCCCGCTGTGCTGGCGCTGCGCGGGCGGTGGGGTCTGCTGCGCCGCAACGCCGGCATGATCGTCGCGTACGGCCTGCTCGCCGTCACCGCCACCCAGTTGTGCTACTTCCAGGCCGTCGCGGTGATGGACGTCGGCATCGCCCTGCTGATCGAGTACACCGCGCCCGTCGCGGTGGTGCTGTGGCTGTGGCTGCGCCGGGGTGAGCGACCGACGCGGCGCAGCATCCTGGGCGCGGTCGTCGCATTCGTCGGCCTCGTGCTGATGCTCGATGTGCTCACCGGGGCGCGCATCGACGCCGGCGGCATCGTCTGGGCGCTGGCCGCGATGGTGGGCGCGGCGACGTACTTCGTGCTCTCCGCACGCGTTGACACGGGCCTGCCGCCCCTCGTGCTCGCGAGTGCGGGGCTGCTGCTCGGCGCCCTCGGGCTGACTCTCGCCGGCGTGGTCGGCGCGCTGCCCATGACCTGGACACTCGACGATGTCACCTACCGGTTCGGCACGGTGCCCTGGTTCGCGCCGGTGCTCGCCATCGGCATCTTCGCGACGGCGCTGGCGTACGTGCTGGGCATCGCCTCGACCCGCATGCTCGGCTCGCGTCTGGCGTCGTTCGTCGCGCTCGCCGAGGTGGTCGCGGCGATGCTGTTCGGGTGGATGCTGCTGGGCCAGCTTCCCGGGCCCGTGCAGCTGCTGGGCGGCGCGCTCGTGCTCGTCGGCGTGGTCGTGGTCAAGCTCGGCGAACCCGCCGTGGCGCAGCCGATCATCGAACCGCAGCCCTCCGCCTGATGGTCCGACCGTGCCACGGCGCGGGTCGCGCCGTGGCCGGTATGTATACGTAAAAGCCGTTCAACCCTAAATCAGTGGCCAATCGAGGCAGTTGTGTATACGCTGTCTCGTATGGGTACCGTCGTCGAACGCATCCGCGCAAGTGATCGCGCGTACGAAGCGCTGCTCGAGGAGATCCAGTCGGGCGCGCTCGCGCCTGGCGCCGTGCTCGCCGAGGTCGAGCAGGCCGCTCGTCTCGGCGTGAGCCGCACACCCCTGCGCGAGGCGTTGCGTCGCCTCGCCGCGGACGGTCTGGTCGTGCAGCAGTCGCCGCGCGTCACCGTGGTCGCGGGGCTCGACGCCGACGACATCCGCTCGCTGTTCGAGATCCGGCGGGCTCTCGAGGAGACGTCGGCCCGCCTCGCGGCACGGCGGGGGGATGCCAGTGCCTTCGCCGCTCTGGCCGACGAGTTCGGCCGCGTCGATCTCGCGAGGGCCGAGGGCCGTGACGCGTACTACGCCCTCATCGCCCGGCTCGACACCGACCTCGACGCCGCCGTCGGCAACGACTACCTCAGCTCGGCGCTGCGCACCGTCCGCACGCACCTCGTGCGGGTGCGGCGCATGGCGCGTGACAAGCCCGAGCGGCTCGCCGCCTCGGCGGCGGAGCACCAGCTGATCGCCCGCGCCCTGGCATCCCGCGACGGCGACCTCGCCGCGCACGCCACCCACGTCCACCTGCACAACGCTCTCGAGAGCATCCTGCAGTCCCTCACGGAAGGAACACGATGACCGTCAACCACCACGTCCGCGTCTACCGCTCGGAAGAAGAGCTGCCCCGTGAACAGCAGCTCGCCTGGAAGATCGCCCAGGTCGCCGTCGACCCCGTCGAGGTCGAGCCCGAGGTCGCCGACATGATCATCAACCGCGTGATCGACAACGCGGCGGTGGCCGCGGCATCGCTCACCCGTGCCCCGATCAACGCGGCGCGCGCACAGGCGTTCAGCCACCCGGTCTCGACCGGCGGCAAGGGCGGCACCGTGTTCGGCTGCCCGCTCGACCAGCGCACCAGCCCCGAGTGGGCGGCGTGGGCGAACGGTGTCGCCGTTCGCGAGCTCGACTACCACGACACCTTCCTGGCAGCCGACTACTCGCACCCCGGTGACAACATCCCGCCGATCGTCGCCGTCGCGCAGCACGTCGGATCCGACGGGCACGCGCTCGTGCGCGCCCTCGCCACCGGCTACGAGATCCAGGTCGACCTCGTGAAGGCGATCTCGCTGCACAAGCACAAGATCGACCACGTCGCGCATCTCGGCCCGTCGGCCGCGGCCGGCATCGGCACCCTGCTCGGGCTCGACGCCGAGACGATCTACCAGGCGATCGGCCAGGCACTGCACACCACCACCGCCACCCGCCAGAGCCGCAAGGGTGAGATCTCGACCTGGAAGGCGCACGCCCCCGCGTTCGCCGGGAAGATGGCCGTCGAAGCCGTCGACCGCGCGATGCGCGGCCAGACCTCGCCATCGCCGATCTACGAAGGCGAAGACGGCGTGATCGCCTGGATGCTCGACGGCAAGGACGCCTCGTACGAGGTGCCGCTGCCCGCACCAGGCGAGCCGAAGCGGGCGATCCTCGACACGTACACGAAGGAGCACTCGGCGGAGTACCAGGCGCAGGCGATCATCGACCTCGCCCGCCGACTGGGCACCGACAACCCCGCCCTGCGCGACCCGGCGAACATCGACTCGATCGTGCTGCACACCAGTCATCACACGCACAACGTGATCGGCTCGGGCGCCAACGACCCGCAGAAGTACGACCCCACGGCGTCGCGCGAGACGCTCGACCACTCGGTGCCGTACATCTTCGCCGTCGCACTGCAGGACGGTACCTGGCACCACGTCGACTCGTACACGCCCGAGCGTGCGCAGCGCCCCGACACCGTCGAGCTGTGGCACAAGATCACCACGGTCGAGGACCCCGAGTGGACCCGCCGCTACCACTCGACCGACATCACCGAGAAGGCGTTCGGGGGCCGGGTGGAGATCACCCTGACCGACGGCAGCACCGTCATCGACGAGATCGCCGTCGCCGATGCGCACCCGCTCGGCGCCCGCCCGTTCGTGCGCGAGAACTACATCCGCAAGTTCCGCGTGCTCGCGCAGCCCGTGCTCGACGCCGCCGAGATCGAGCGGTTCCTCGAACTCGTGCAGCGCCTTCCCGAGCTGACCGCCGACGAGGTGCAGCAGCTCTCGATCGTCGCGAAGAAGGGCGTCCTGGCATCCGCCGACGTTCCGACGGGGCTGTTCTGACTATTCTGACCCGCCTTCGAACCGCTCGACTGGCCGGCATCCGGCTGGATCTGCTGCCAGCTGAGCGGTTCGAAAGCTGAAGGAGGATCCCGATGCTGTACGCCACCACGCCTGCCCACGAAAAGCGCCGCGCGTTCCGCGCTCGGCTCGCCACCGGCGAGCTGCTGCGCTTCCCCGGCGCGTTCAACCCGCTCAGCGCGCGGCTCATCGAGCAGAAGGGCTTCGAGGGTGTCTACATCTCGGGCGCCGTTCTCTCAGCCGACCTCGGGCTGCCCGACATCGGCCTGACCACCCTCACCGAGGTCGCCGCCCGCGGTCAGCAGATCGCGCGGATGACCGAGCTGCCCGCCATCATCGACGCCGACACCGGCTTCGGCGAGCCGATGAACGTCGCCCGCACGATCCAGACGCTCGAGGATGCCGGTCTCGCCGGCGCGCACATCGAGGACCAGATCAACCCGAAGCGCTGCGGTCACCTCGACGGCAAGTCGGTGGTCGACGCGGATACCGCGGTCAAGCGCATCCGGGCCGCGGTCGACGCGCGTCGCGACGAGAACTTCCTCATCATGGCGCGCACCGACATCGCGGCCGTCGACGGGCTCGAGGCGGCGAAGGACCGGGCGAAGGCGCTGGTGGACGCCGGTGCCGACGCGATCTTCCCCGAGGCGATGCGGTCGCTCGAGGAGTTCGCCGCGATCCGGGATGCCGTGGACGTACCGATCCTCGCCAACATGACCGAGTTCGGCAAGTCCGACCTCTTCTCGGTGGAGCAGCTGCAGAGCGTGGGCGTGAACATCGTGATCTGGCCGGTGTCGCTGCTGCGCATCGCCATGGGCGCCGCCGGGCGGGCGCTCGATACCCTGAACGCCGAGGGGCACCTGACCTCGAAGCTCGGCGAGATGCAGCACCGCGCCGACCTCTATGATCTGATCGACTACGAGTCGTACAACCACTTCGACTCCGGAGTCTTCACCTTCACCATCGACCGAGGAGCGACCCAATGAGCGAATCCGAGATCAGGAAGGGCCTCGCAGGCGTCATCGCCGATTCGACGGCGATCAGCAAGGTCAACCCCGAGACCAACAGCCTGCTCTACCGCGGGTATCCGGTGCAGGAGCTCGCCGCGACGCAGTCGTTCGAGGCGGTGGCCTACCTGCTCTGGCACGGTGAGCTGCCCACCGCAGCGCAGCTGGCCGAGTTCCGCGCCACCGAGCGGAAGCACCGCGCGCTGACGCCCGAGGTCAAGGCCGCGATCGACGCGCTGCCGCTCGACTCGCACCCGATGGACGAGGTGCGCACCGCCGTCAGCGTGATCGGCGCCTTCGAGACCGCCGGGACCGGCAACGTGCTCGACGCGGTCGGCACCCCCGAGCAGAACCTGCAGCGCAGCCTGCAGCTGTTCGCGGTGCTGCCTGCGGTCGTCTCATACGGTCAGCGGCGGCGCCGCGGTCAGGAGATCATCGAGTCGCGTGACGACCTCGACTACGCCGCGAACTTCTTGTGGCTGACCTTCGGCGAAGAGCCGCACGACGCGGTCGTCGACGCGTTCAACCGCTCGATGATCCTGTACGCCGAGCACTCGTTCAACGCGTCCACCTTCACCGCACGAGTGATCACGTCGACGCTCAGCGACCTGTACTCGGCGGTCGTCGGCGCGATCGGCGCTCTCAAGGGGCCGCTGCACGGCGGCGCCAACGAGGCCGTCATGCACATCTTCGACGAGATCGGCTCGGCCGACCGCGTCGAGGAGTGGCTCGACGCGGCGCTCGCCGACAAGCGCAAGATCATGGGCTTCGGGCACCGCGTCTACAAGCGCGGCGACTCCCGCGTGCCCACCATGAAGGCCGCGCTCGACACGCTGGTCGAGCACTACGACCGGCCCGACGTGGCCGAGCTCTACGAGAAGCTCGAGAGCGAGTTCGTCGAGCGCAAGGGCATCTACCCGAACCTCGACTACCCGTCGGGCCCGGCGTACAACCTGATCGGGTACGACACGCTGACCTTCACGCCGCTGTTCATCGCCGCGCGCATCGTCGGATGGACCGCGCACATCCTCGAGCAGCAGGCCTCGAACGCCCTGATCCGTCCGCTGTCGGCGTACAACGGCGTCGACGAGCGGCACATCGAGCAGTACCAGCCCGACACCGCCGCGATCGACGTGCAGGAGCGTCCGGAGGAAGCCGCCGGCTGACGGCATCCGCTCTCGCGCGTGAGCTCGGGACTCAGACGTGGTCGCGCCAGGAGTGCTGCGGCGCGAAGCCGAGCACCTCTCGGGCGTGATCGATCGAGAGCAGCGTCTCGTTCGCCGTCAGGTCGCGGGTCACCGGCGCACCGGGGAAGACCTGGGCGATCAGCTCGGCGTTCGGCCGTGCGCGCTGGCCTATTGCCGGTCTCGTGGATGCGTGCCGGTGCGCTCGCCGGTTTCGAGGGCGGCGATGACCGCCATGTCGCGGTCGTCTAGCTCGAAGTCATCGAGGTCGAGGTTCTGGCGGAGGCGTTCGGGGTGGGTGGACTTCACGACGGCGGCCCCGCCGAGCTGCAGATGCCAGCGCAGCACCACCTGCGCGACCGAAACCGAGTGCTTCGCCGCGATGGTGAGAAGAGCCGGATCGTCGAGCAGCCGGCCGCGGCCGAGCGGGCTCCACGCCTGCGTGACGATGCCGAGCCCGGCATGCAGAGCGCGCAGCTCGTGCTGGGGCAGCCAGGGATGCGACTCGACCTGGTTCAGCGCCGGTGCCACACCGGTCTCGTCGACGAGGCGTCGCAGATCGTCGGCCTCGAAGTTGGCGACGCAGATCGTGCGCACGCGTCCTGCCTGCTGCAGGTCGATGAAGGCGCGCCACACGTCGACGAACGCGCCACGTGTCGACCGCGGCCAGTGGATCATGTAGAGATCGAGCGGGCCGACCCCCAGGTCCCGTTCGGAATCCGCGAAGTCGGCGAGCGCCTGTGCGCGGCTCTGCACCGGATCGCCCCAGAACTTCGAGGCGACCAGCAGCTCGTCGCGTCGCCCTGACGACCGGATCGCCTCGCCGAGCTCGCGCTCGTTGCCGTAGAACCGCGCTCCGTCCACCAGCCCGTAACCCGCATGGATGCCGGCGAGCGCCACCTCGGCGGTCTGCTCGATCGGGACCTTGTACAGCCCGAACCCGAGGGCGGGCAGCCGGGTGCCGTCGTTGAGGGGGAGCGTTCCTGGCATGCTGACATCCTGACACGAAGGCGTGTTATCGCGTCTCGCCCGCCTGGTCAAGCGTGTCCTGTCCCTGGCAGCTGCCGGAGTAGGAACGGATGCCGGGGCTGCGTCGCCCCGCGAGAAGGGGGAGCGCCATGGCTGCGTCCGTACGAAGAGTCGCGGAGGTGCGTTCGCTGGTTCCGGCGCGCATGGATCAGCTGCCGTGGTCGCGATTCCATTGGCTGATCACCGTCGGACTCGGCTTCTCGTGGATCCTCGATGGACTCGAGGTGCAGATCGTCGCAGCGAACGGCTACCTGGGGTCCCGATGAGGCGGCGGTGCGGGGGCTGCTGCCCGCGATCGAGGCGGCGCTGCCGAGTTCGGCCCGACCGCACTGGGGCAAGGTCTCGACTCTCGATGCAGCCGAGGTACGTTCGCGCTACCCGCGCTGGGACGATTTCACGGCGCTCGCCGCATCGTACGACTCGGACCGACGATTCGTGAACCGGCGCCTGGAGATGCTCGGACTCTGACGGGCGCGACGCGGCAGCGTCACGCGGTGATCAGGCTCTTGTGTTCCTCGTAGTGATACCGGTAACATCCGAGTCAGCTGGCCCCACTGCCGTGGCATCTGTCGTATCTCGAGGAGGAGACACCCCATCCACCGAACCCGGTGGCACGGTTTCAGCTGATCGCGACTCCGGTCGCCGGCCCGACCGGGCCGATCTTCCCCCACCTGCCGTCTCATGGCGCGCATCAGCGGCATCCCCTCATGCCGCTGCTCGAGCGCGCCCGCTCTTCGGCGAGCGCTCAGACGGCCGATGCACTAAGGAGTTCGTACACGTGAGAACACACGACAACCCTGCGCTCCGTCGGCGCCGATCAGCCCGGCGCTTGGCCGCGGCGATCGGAGTCACCGCGCTGGTCGCCTCATCGGCGACCGTCGTCGGCCAGGCCGCGTTCGCAGCGCCGATGACCATCCCCATGGCAGCGACCGCCGAGATCGAAGCGGTGCCGGGCAGCCTGCTGCCGGACGGGCGGTTCGCCGACAGCCTGAGCGGGTGGAAGAACACCCGCGGCGGCGAGCTCACGCTCACGACCGACGCTGCCAGCGGCTCGCATGCTCTCGCGGTGACGAAGCGAGAGAACACCCAGTCCGGGCCCTTCGCCGACGTCTCGGGCAAGCTCGAGGCCGGCGCGACTTACCGGATGAGCGGCAAGCTGAAGTACACCGAAGGCGAGGCGACGCAGCGCTTCAACTTCACCTTCTGCCCGACGAACTTCAACGGCTGCGCCGACTACGGTCACACCTTCGCCAAGGGGGAGTGGGGCTCGTTCTCGCAGGAGTTCACCGCAGAGGCGAAGCACGCTGACGCGAACTGGTTCTTCATCGAGACTCCGTGGGGTTCGAACGCACTGCAGGACTTCGCCGTCGATGAGATCTCGCTGATCAAGATCGCCGACGCTCCCGAGCAGCCGGCCTTCCAGGCCCTCGAGGACGTGCAGACCAAGCCGATCGGCGAGCACAACCCGCTCGTCGGCCACAAGTTCGGCGCCGACCCGCACCACCTCGTGTACAACGGCCGCCTCTACATCTACTCCACCGACGACACGCAGCAGTACGAGGCGAACAGCAAAGACGCCAACGGTCTGCCCACGCAGTCGAACGGCTACGGCGCCATCACGCGTCTCAACGTCATGTCGACCAGCGACATGGTGAACTGGGTCGATCACGGTGCGGTGCCGATCGCTCGCGAGGGCGGCGCCGCACCCTGGGCGCGCAACTCCTGGGCTCCGGCCGCGATCGAGAAGGACGGCAAGGTCTATCTGTACTTCTGCGACAGCGGCACCGGAACCGCCGTCGTCGTCGGAGGTTCGCCGCTCGGCCCGTGGATCGATCCGCTCGGCAAGAAGATCATCCCCGACACGGTCGACCGCGACTACATCGCCTCCGGCGGGTTCCCCGCAGGCATGTGGCTGTTCGACCCCGAGGTCTTCATCGACGACGAGGACGGGCAGGCGTACCTGTACTTCGGCGGAAACTCGCAGATCGGAACCGCCCCGAACGTGCAGGGCCCGCAGGACCCGAAGTCGACGCGAGTGGTGAAGCTGAAGGACGACATGGTCACGCTCGACGGCGACCCGGTCGAGATCGACGGCCCCGGCATGTTCGAGGCGTCCAGCATGTTCAAGCGAAACGGCAAGTACTACTACTCCTACTCCTCGAACTTCCAGGTGAAGGAAGAGGCAGGCAAGTACCCGAAGACCGGGGCGATCGCGTACATGATGACGGACGATCCGATGGATCTCCCGGCCTCGAAGTACGCGGGGGAGGCCTTCCTGAACCAGTCGACGTTCTTCGGCGCCGGCAACGGCGGCAATAACCACTCCGACATGTTCACCTACAAGGGCGAGACGTACTTCACGTACCACGCGCAGACACGCGGAGCCGCCTGGGCCGCCGCGTTCGGCAGCCCAGGCGCCACGCAGGGCTACCGCTCGGTGCACATCGACAAGCTGGAGTTCAACGCCGACGGCACGATCAAGCCCGTGAAGGGAACCCGCGCAGGCGTCGAGCAGGTCGAGGCGTTCGACCCGTACCGCACCTTCGAGGCGGAGACCCTCGCCTGGCAGCTGGGCATCACCACCGCGAAGACGGAGGCGGCCTCGGTCGAGTTCCCCGAGCACAACGGTGGGGGCAACCTCGTGGTGTCGTCGATCGACGAGGGCGACTTCACCGGGATCTCGGGGGTGGACTTCGGAGCCGGCGCGAAGACCGTGTCGGCGCGGGTGAAGCCGCTCTCCGAAGGCAGCAGCATTCAGGTCCGCCTGGATCAGCCGGACGGTCCCGTCGTCGCCACTCTGCCGGTGGACGGCGCGGTCGGCGAATGGGGCACCGTGCAGGCCGACGTCGATGGTGCAGCCGGGGAGCACGACGTGTTCTTCGTGTTCGCCGGAGCCGAGGGCGCGGAGGCCGGTGTCGACCTCATGGAGGTCGACAACTGGGCATTCACCGGTTCGCAGGACTCGGGACCGGGTGAGCAGCAGCTCACGGCGAAGCTGTCGGTCGACCAGGTCGCGGCGGGCGGATCGGTGACCGTCACCGCGTCGGGTGTCGAGGTCGACGAGGTCGAGATCGGAATCGAGAGCAGCTATCGCAAGCTCGCCACGGCACAGGTCCAGGGCGGCGCCCTCTCGGCGACTGTCGTGATCCCCGCCGATATCGAACCGGGTGCGCATCAGATCGTGCTGCGGGCCGACGGCGGCGAGCTGACTCGCCTGCCGCTGACGGTGACGGCCGCTGCCCCTGGCGGCGGCGACCCGGGTGACGGCGGTTCCGGCTCCGGCGGTTCGAGCTCCGGTGGTTCCAGCGCCGGCGGCTCGACGACAGCCGGCCCTGGCGGCGCACTGGCCACGACAGGAGCAGACGGATCGGGCAGCGCCCTCGCCGCCGCGATCGCCGCACTGCTGCTGGCTGCCGGCTCCGGTCTGTGGATGCTGCGCCGCCGCCGGTCCGAGGTGAGCGAGCCCACGGCCTGATCCTCGACCGCGCGTCGCGTTGCTGACACATCGGCCCGGTCGTGCCCCGAAAAGGGGCGCGGCCGGGCCGATCGCCCGACCGCGCGCTGCGGTCCATTGCGAGGGCCATGCTGTGCTCGGTAACATTTCGGAAGGCAAGCCGACGGAGGAGACGCATGGCCAACGTCGGCTCCGACAAACCGAACATCAGGCAGGTCGCATCGATCGCCGGTGTCTCGCACATGACGGTCTCGCGGGTGCTCAACGACTACCCGAACATCAAGCCCGAGACTCGTCGCCGCGTGCTCGAGGCGATCGAAGAGCTCGACTACCGGCCGAACCTGGTCGCCCGTGCGCTGGCCACGCAGCGCAGCCAGCGCATCGGGGTGATCGTCGAGAGCCCCGTGGCGCACGGCCCCACCAGCATCCTGAGAGCGGTCGAGCTGGCGGCGCGCCAGGCGGGGTACTCGGTCACGCCCATAGCCCTGTACGAGGGCGACGCGATGACACCTCATGACGCGGTCGACAGCCTGACCACTCAGGGCGTCGACGCCATCTGCGTCGTCGCGCCGAGGTCGTCGTCGGTGGCGGCGCTGCGGCGGGTCACGATGAGCGTGCCGATGCTCGTGGTCAAGGCCGACCCCGACCCGACCTTCCTGACGGTCTCGATCGATCAGCACGCCGGAACCACGCTCGTCGTCGATCACCTCGTCTCCCTCGGCCACCGCGACATCCTGCACATCTCGGGTCCCCTCGACTGGCTCGACGCCAGGGCGCGAGAGCGGGCCTTCCACACCAGGGCGAAGTCGTGGGGCATCCGGGAGCGCCCGATCGTGGTCGGCGACTGGAGCGCCGACTTCGCGTACGACTTCGCGATGGGACTGCAGCGCCTGCCCGAGGCGACAGCCATCTTCGCCGCCAACGACGACACCGCGATCGGGCTCATCCACGGGCTGCATGATCGAGGATTCGACGTGCCCGGCGACATCAGCATCGTCGGGTTCGACGATGTGCCGCTCGCGCGGCACTTCCTGCCCCCGCTCACGACCGTGCGGCAGGATTTCCAGGCCCTGGGAGGGGCCGTCGTTGAGATGCTGCGCGCAGCGATCGAGCAGCGCGAGCTGCCGCCGTTCACGCGCATCCCGACCGAGCTCGTGGTGCGCGATTCGACCGCCAAGCCGCGGGAGTCGCGATGAGCGATCGGGCCGTGGCTCCCGTGATCGAGCTGCGTGGGATCACGGTCGAGCTGCCGGGGGTGCGGGCGCTGGACGCGGTCGACTTCCGTCTCTTCCCCGGCGAGGTGCACGCGGTGATGGGCGAGAACGGCGCAGGAAAGTCGACACTCATCGGCGTGATCACCGGAACTCGCCGTCCCACGTCGGGCATGGTCGTCGTCGACGGTGAGGAGCGCTCGTTCACCGGCGTCGGGGACAGCAGGGCGGCCGGCATCGCGACCGTCTTCCAGGACATGCATCTCAGCCCCAACCTCACCGTCACCGAGGCGGTGATGCTCGGGCGCGAGCGCCGCGGCCGGTTCGGCATCGATTGGCGACGCAACAGGGCGGATGCCGCCCAGGCCCTGGCTCGGCTCGGCGTCGACGACCTCGACCCCCGCACCCCGCTCGCCTTCCTCTCGCCCGCCCAGAAGCAGCTCGTCGCGCTCGCGCGCTCGGTGGTGGACGAGCCGCGTGTGCTCGTGCTCGATGAGCCGACCTCGAGTCTCGAAAGTGCCGAGGTGGCGGCGCTCATGCGAGTGATCCGCGGATTGCGCGATCGGGGCGTCGCGATCCTGTTCGTGTCGCACTTCCTCGAGCAGGCCTTTGCCATCAGCGACCGGATGACGGTGCTGCGGGGTGGTCGCAAGGTCGCCGAGAGCCACACCCGTGAGCTCGAGCGCGCTGAGCTCATCTCGCAGATGCTGGGCAGGGATCTGGAGGGGCTGCGCACCCTGAGCTCGGAGCGGAAGGCCCATCACTATGTGTCAGAGGGAGAGCCGGCCTTCCGCGCTGACGCTCTCGGGCGAAGAGGCGAGCTGCATCCGACGGACATCGAGGTGCATCGAGGCGAGATCGTCGGGTTCGCGGGCCTTCGCGGCGCCGGGCGCACCGAGCTCGGCGCGCTCATGTCGGGCGCACTGCGCTCAGACTCGGGCGAGCTCTGGGCTGACGGAGAGCGCGTGCGACTGCACAGTCCGTCGGCAGCTCTTCGCCGTCGCATCGCCACCTCGAGTGAGAGCCGCCGCACGGACGGCATCGTCGCCGGGCTCACCGCTCGAGAGAACATGCTGCTGTCGCTGCAGGCGCTGCGCGGCTGGACCCGGCCCATCCCCCAGACGGAACAGCGGATGCTGCTGGAGATCTACACCGACGTGCTGGATCTCAGGGCTGCCGATCTCGCCCGTCCCATCGAGCAGCTGTCCGGCGGAACCCAGCAGAAGGTGCTGCTCGCTCGAGCGCTGGCCGTGCGTCCGCACGTGCTCATCCTCGACGAGCCGACGCGCGGCATCGACATCGCCGCGAAACTCCAGATCCAGCGCAGCATCAGCGTGCTGGCCGGGCAGGGGGTGGCCGTGGTCTTCATCTCCTCCGAACTTCAGGAGGTCGTGCGACTCAGCGATCGAATCGTCGTCCTGAAGGATCGCGAGAAGATCGGCGAGCTCAGCAACGGCCCCGGAGTCACCGTCGACACGATCGTGGAGATGATCGCAGCAGAGTCCGGCGCCGACGCCGACTGAGAACGCCGGCGCTGCCGAAGGGCGGCCGAGGCGGGGCGTCGAGCGCCTCTCGGCCGAGTCCCGAACGTTATCTGAACGTGCTTGTGTTACGCAGAATGTTCCCGGTAACATCCAGGCACAGGACGCTCTGCATCCTGCAATCACCCGAGGGCCGCACGGCCCGACCGCCGGGCAGCGCCCCGGTCTCTCAAGGAGGAGAACTATGTCTGCAAAGAAGCACATCCGCGCGGTGCTCGGCTTCGCGGCCGTCGGCGCGCTCGCGCTCGGTCTCACCGCCTGCGGCGGCGGCGACGACAAGGCATCATCCGACGCAGGTGCGTCGGGCGACCTCGTCTCCGTCGGCTTCGTCGCTGTCGGCCCCGAGGGCGGCTGGCGTCAGGCGAACGAGCAGAACATTAAGGACACGTTCACCGAGGAGGCCGGTTACAAGCTCAGCTACGCACCCGCCGCCAACCTCGACCAGAAGTCGCAGATCGACAGCTTCACCGCATTCGTCGACCAGGGCGTCGACGTGATCCTACTCTCGGCCACCGAGGCCACCGGCTGGGAGGACTCCCTGAAGCTCGCGCAGGAGGCCGAGATCCCCGTCATCCTGCTCGATCGCGGCATCGAGCCCGAAGACGACAGCCTCTACGTCACCCGCATCGCTCCCGACAACGTCGAGGTCGCGAAGGAGGTCGGCGAGTGGGCGGCTTCGGCCTTCCCCGACGGCGGCAACTACGTCGTGCTCGAGGGGCCGGCCGGTGTCGGTGTCGTCAACGAGCGCAACGAGGGCTTCGAAGCGGGCCTCGGCGACTCCACGCTGAACAAGGTCGACGCGCAGACCGCCAACTGGTCGACCGAAGAGGGCAAGAGCGTGCTCGAGACGATGCTCAAGGCCAACGGCAACGACATCCAGTTCGTCTTCGCGCAGAACGACGAGATGGGCCTCGGCGCGGCTCAGGCCGCCGAGGAGGCGGGCCTCGTCGTCGGTCAGGACATCAAGATCGCCACGATCGACGGCACCAAGAACGCCATCCAGGCGCTCGCCGACGGCAAGCTCAGCTACGTGCACGAGTACAACCCGCTCTTCGGTGAGACGGCTCTGGAGGTCGTGAAGAAGGCGCTCGACGGTGAGGACGTGGACTCGTACATCATCGTTCCCAGCGAGGCGTTCGACTCGGCAGACGCGGCCAAGGCCGTGCTCGCCGACCGCAAGTACTGATCGGAAGGCCGGGTGGCGCGCAGCGCGCCACCCGGCATCCGTCATCACAGACTGAGAGACAGCGATGACCGAAGAACTGCCCATCGTGCAGATGCGCGGGATATCGATCGAGTTCCCGGGCGTGAAGGCCCTGGACGATGTCGAGTTCCGGCTCTTCCCCGGCGAGGTGCACGCCCTCATGGGCGAGAACGGCGCCGGCAAGTCGACCCTCATCAAGGCGCTCACGGGCGTCTACCGGATCGACTCCGGCTCGATCGTGGTCACAGGCCTCGAGCGGAAGTTCAGCGGCACGGGCGACGCGCAGAGCGCGGGGATCTCGACGGTCTACCAGGAGGTGAACCTGGCGCCCAATCTCAGCATCGGTGAGAACGTCATGCTGGGCCACGAGATCCGAGGTCCGTTCGGAGTCGACTGGCGCGCGACGCATCGAGCCGCCACCGAAGCGCTCGGGCGGCTCGGCCTCGCGCACCTCGACACCAACAAGCCCCTCTCCACCCTCTCGATCGCCGTGCAGCAGCTCGTCGCCATCAGCCGTGCGATGGCTGTGAAGGCCAAGGTGCTCATCCTCGACGAGCCGACCTCCAGCCTCGACGCGGCCGAGGTCGAGGGCCTGTTCACCGTGATTCGCACGCTGCGCGACCAGGGCGTCGCGATCCTCTTCGTGTCGCACTTCCTCGACCAGATCTACGCCATCAGCGACCGGCTCACCGTGCTGCGCAACGGACGGTACGAGGGCGAGTACCTGACCCGCGACCTGAACCGCCATGCGCTGATCTCGAAGATGATCGGCAAGGACCTCGACGCGCTCACCTCACTCGGCGGGAACCGGCGCACCGACCCGCGCGATCCCGATGAGGAGCCGCTGCTCTCGGCATCCGGAATCGCCCGCCGCGGCTCCGTCGAGCCCACCGATCTCGACATCCGCCCGGGCGAGGTGGTCGGCTTCGCCGGCCTGCTCGGCTCGGGCCGCACCGAGCTCGCCCGCCTGCTCTACGGTGCCGACCGTGTCGACGAGGGCGCGATCCGGCTGCGCGGTCGCGACGTCGAACTGCGCTCGCCCGCCGACGGACTCGCCGCCCGCATCGCGTTCTCGACCGAGAACCGGCGCGATGAGGGCATCATCGGCGACCTCACCGTGCGCGAGAACATCATCCTCGCGGTGCAGGCCGAGCGCGGCTGGGCGCGGCCGCTGCCGCGCAAGGAGCAGGATGCCCTCGTCGAGAAGTACATCGCCGAGCTGAACGTGCGTCCCGCCGACCCGAACCGCATGATCAAGAACCTCTCCGGCGGCAACCAGCAGAAGGTGCTGCTCGGGCGGTGGCTCGCGACCAAGCCCGAGCTGCTCATCCTCGATGAGCCCACCCGCGGAATCGACGTGGGCGCGAAGGCCGAGATCCAGGAGGCCGTCGCCGCTCTCGCGGAGGACGGCGTCGCCGTGGTGTTCGTCTCGTCGGAGCTGGAGGAGGTCGTCCGCCTCTCCGAGCGGATCGTGGTGCTGAAGGACCACGAGAAGATCGGCGAGATCCAGAACGGGCCCGAGGTGAACGCCCAGCAGATCGTCGACGTGATCGCCGCGCACGGGACGGATGCCGCAGCTGCCACACTCGACGAGGCCGAGGGCGCCGTGCCCGATACCATCCCCGCATCGACCGCAGAGGAGGGGGCGCGATGAAGAACGCGACCACCGTCTGGCGAGACCTGATCCACAAACCGTTCTTCTGGGGCATCATCGCGATCGTCGCGCTGCTGCTGCTGAACGTGCTGAAGGACCCCGGCTACCTCGCCCTGTCCGTCAACCCGAACAACGGGCACCTCGTGGGGAACGTCATCGACATCCTTCGCCAGGCCGCACCGATCATGATGATCGCGATCGGCATGTCGCTTGTGATCGCGACGGCGGGCATCGACCTGTCGGTCGGCTCGCTCATGGCGGTCGCCGGAGCCGTGTCGATGGAGTTCCTGCGCAGCACCGACGGCACCTCCCCGGGATCCGCGCTCGCCGCCGTCGGCCTGTCGCTGGCGATCACCGCGCTGCTGGGTGCCGTGAACGGCGTGCTCGTCGCCTACGTCGGGCTGCAGCCGTTCATCGCCACACTCGTGCTGATGCTCGCCGGGCGCGGAATCGCGAAGGTCATCACCGGCGGCCAGAACACCGCGGCCAGCAACGACACCTACCGCTGGATCGCGAACGGCTACGTCATCGGAATCCCCGTCGTCTTCCTGCTCGCATCGGCGATCGTGATCGCCGTCGCCTGGGTGGTGCGTCGTAGCGCGCTCGGCCTGATGATAGAGGCGATCGGCATCAACCCCAGGGCGAGCCGCATGGCCGGCATCAAGCCGAAGGGCCTGCTGCTGACCGCGTACATCCTCAGCGGCGTGCTCGCAGGCATCGCCGGAGTGATGTCGGTGGGCAGCGTGATGACCGTCGACATCTCCCGCACCGGCTATCAGCTCGAGCTCGACGCCATCCTCGCCGTCGTCATCGGCGGTGCGTCCCTGATGGGCGGGAAGTTCTCGCTCTCCGGAGCGTTCGTCGGGGCGCTGCTGATCGCGACCCTCGACAAGACGGTGCTCTTCCTCGGGGTCTCGTCGTCGGCGACCCCCGCGTTCAAGGCGACGGTGATCATCGTCATCTGCCTGCTGCAGTCCGAGCGCGTGCGCGCGTGGTTCCGGCGCCGTCGCTCGTCGGCGCCCACCCCGAGCGCCGAGACGAACGAGATGAAGGAGGTGGCGGCATGACCACCATGACCGCGACACCCGCAGCTCCCGCCCGCGCGAGCCTCGCCGCGCGCGCGGGCCGCACGATCACCGCGAATCCGTCGATCCTGCCGACGATCGCCTCGGTCGTCATCTTCGTCGCGATGATCGTCTATGGCGAGATCGCATACGGGCGCATCGTGCAGGCGAGCACCCTGTCGAACCTGCTCATCAACAACGCGCACCTGATCGTGCTGGCCGTCGCGCTCACGTTCGTCATCCTGACCGGGGGCATCGACCTGTCGGTCGGGTCGATCATCGCGTTCTCGTCGGTCGCCGGCGTCATGCTCGCGGGTGCCGGCTGGCCTCCGCTGCTCGTGGTGGTGGCGATGATCGCCATGGGCTCGGTCTTCGGGCTGTGCTCGGGGCTGCTCATCCGGTACTTCAACGTGCAGCCGTTCATCGCCACGCTCGCGATGATGTTCCTCGGTCGGGGCCTGGCGTCGCTGCTGAGCACGAAGCCGCAGCGTCTCGCCGAGGACTCGCCCATCCGCTGGATCGGCGAGAAGATCAAGGTGATCGACGGCCCGAAGGTCAACGACCTCACCATCACGCCCGCCGTGATCGTCGCGGTCGTCGTGGTCGCGGCCGCGTTCTTCGTACTGCATCGCACGCGAACAGGTCGCACGGTGTACGCCATCGGCGGGTCGGAGAGCTCTGCTCTGCTGATGGGTCTGCCCGTGCACCGCAGCAAGGTGCTGGTCTACGTCATCAGCGGTACGCTCGCGGGCGTCGCCGCGGTGCTCTACACGGCGCGCCTCGGCACAGCCCAGAACATCACCGGCATCGGGTGGGAGCTCGACGCGATCGCCGCAGCGGTCATCGGCGGCACCGTGCTCACCGGCGCCTACGGCTACGTGCTCGGCTCGGTGGTCGGCGCGCTCGTGCTGGGACTCATGACCGTGCTGATCACCCGTGACGGCGGCATTCCGCCCGAGATGACCACGATCATCACCGGCGGCATCCTGCTGGTCTTCGTGCTGCTGCAGCGCGCGGTGATCCGCAAGAAGGAGTGAGGATCTGAGCCGCGAGGGCCGCCCTCTGGGCCGGATGCCGGCGCAACGGACGGATGTCGGCAGAATCCGGAGATCCGCGCCGGCATCCGTCCGCCGTGCCGACATCCGTGCGGGGGAGGGCACAGCCACGGCGCTGTGACGGGTCACACCGTAGACTCAGCGCCGTGGATGAGCCTGTCACGCCGAAGCGCCCGGCCGGCGTGCGCGACGTCGCCGCTCGTGCGGGCGTCTCACGGCAGACGGTGTCGCGGGTGCTCAACGAGCATCCGGAGGTCGCCGCCGAGACGCGCGAGCGCGTGCTCGCCGCGATGGCCGAGCTCGGCTACCGCGTCAACAACGCGGCCAGGGCGCTGGGCACCAGACGTTCGCGCACCCTCGGCGTGCTCGCATCCGACGCGCTGCAGTACGGCCCGTCGCGCAGCCTGGCGGCCATCGAGTCCCGAGCGCGCGGGGCCGGGTACTGGGTCAGCGCTGCCTTCGCGGATGCCGGAGACGCCGACGCCGTCGTCGCCGCGGTGCAGCACCTCGTCTCGCAGGGGGTCGAGGGCATCGTCGTGGTCGCTCCGCACGCGCACACGCTGGATGCGCTGGATGCCCTGCGGATCGGCGTGCCGATCGTGACGCTGCACTCCTCGGGGCGGGGCACGCGCGGGCTCTCGGTCGACCAGGCTGCCGGCGCTCGGCTAGCCGTCGCGGAGCTCGCCGACGCGGGCCACACGCGCATCGCGCACCTGGCCGGTCCTGCGGACTGGCTCGAAGCCGAGTCGCGCGCCGAGGGATACGGGCGGGAGCTCGCCGCGCGCGGCATGACGGCAGGGCCGGTGATCGTGGGGGACTGGTCCGCGGCATCCGGACACGCCGCAGCGGCGACCGTTCGAGAGCTGCGCGTCACCGCGGTGTTCAGTGCGAACGACCAGATGGCCCTCGGGCTGATCACCGGACTGCGGGAGGCCGGCCTCGACGTCCCGCAGGACGTGAGCGTGGTCGGCTTCGACGACGTGCCTGACGCCGCGCACTACTGGCCGCCCCTGACGACCATCCGGCAGGACTTCGACGAGCTGGCTCGCCGCGCCGTCGCCACGGTGATCGGCGAGGCCGCGGCGCCGCAGCATCCGGTGCAGCCCGAGCTGATCGCGCGCGCGTCGGTCGTGTCACCCCGCCGCTGACGAGTCGGCCGTGGTGCACGGTTGACCCGGCGGTGCTCACGTGTCAGACTTCTGTGACCGGTCACAGTGACCGACTCCCCGCCGATCCACGAGGTATCCGTGAGCAATGAAGCCCCCTTCACCCCCGAGGTGGAAGCCGCGATCCAGGCGGTGCGCACCGACGTCGCGCGCCTGCACGCAGAACTCGTCCGTTACGGTCTGGTCGTCTGGACGGGCGGAAACGTGTCCGGCCGCGTCCGCATCTCCGACGACGGTGGCGCCGATCTCTTCGTGATCAAGCCGAGCGGTGTCTCGTACGACGACCTGGCGCCCGAGAACATGATCCTCTGCGACCTCGACGGCAACGTCGTCCCGGGCAGTGCCGGCAGCGATCGGTCGCCCTCCAGCGACACGGCCGCGCATGCGTACGTGTACCGGCACATGCCAGAGGTGGGCGGGGTGGTGCACACCCACTCCACCTACGCGGTCGCCTGGGCCGCACGCGGCGAGGAGATCCCCTGCGTGATCACGGCGATGGCCGACGAGTTCGGCGGGCCGATCCCGGTCGGGCCGTTCGCGATCATCGGCGACGACTCCATCGGCCGCGGCATCGTCGACACCCTCACCGGTCACCGCTCGCGCGCCGTGCTGATGCAGAACCACGGTCCCTTCACGATCGGGGTCGACGCGAAGGATGCCGTGAAGGCGGCCGTGATGGTCGAGGATGTGGCGCGCACGGTGCACCATGCCCGCGAGGCGGGGCCGCTCATCCCGATCCCGCAGCACGCGATCGACGCCCTCTTCGACCGCTACCAGAACGTGTACGGCCAGAACTCGGACGCACGTCGATGAGCGCCACGGCAGACACGATCCGCTCCGGCCGTACGGCGCTCGGCATCGAGCTCGGATCGACGCGCATCAAGGCGTGCCTCATCGACGCCGACACCCACCAGGTGCTCGCCACCGGCTTCCACGACTGGGAGAACCGGTTCGAGAACCGTCTGTGGACCTACTCGCTCGACGCCGTGTGGACAGGCCTGCAGGAGGCGTATGCGGGTCTCGTCGCCGATGCGCACGACCGCTACGGCATCCGCCCCACGACGTTCGGCGCGATCGGCGTCTCGGCGATGATGCACGGCTACCTGTCGTTCGACCGCTCCGGCGAGCTGCTCGTGCCGTTCCGCACGTGGCGCAACACGAGCACCGGACCGGCCGCCGAAGAGCTGACCGAGCTGCTCGGAGTGAACATCCCGCTGCGCTGGTCGATCGCGCATCTGCGGCAGGCCCAGCTCGACGCCGAGCCGCACGTCGACGAGGTGCGCTTCTTCACCACGCTCGCCGGCTACGTGCACTGGCAGCTGACCGGTCGTCGTGTGCTCGGCGTCGGCGACGCATCCGGCATGTTCCCGGTCGACTCCGCGACCCGCGACTACGACCAGGCACTCATCGAACGGTACGACGCGCACACCGGCGGCGACCTGCGCGCCATGCTGCCCGAGGCGGTCGTCGCCGGCCGAGAGGCAGGGGCCCTGACCGCGGCGGGCTCTGCGCTGCTCGATCCGACCGGGGCGCTGCAGCCGGGCATCCCGTTCTGCCCGCCCGAAGGCGACGCGGGCACAGGCATGGTCGCGACCAACGCCGTCTCACCGCGCACGGGCAACGTCAGCGCGGGCACGAGCATCTTCGCGATGGTCGTGCTCGAGCGGCCTCTCGCCGAGGTGCACCACGAGCTCGACCTCGTGACCACCCCTGCCGGTGACGCGGTCGCCATGGTGCACTGCAACAACGGCGCGAGCGAGCTGGCGGCCTGGGTGGCCATGTTCTCCCGGTTCGCCGAGGCGTCCGGCGCTCCGCAGTCGGCGGACGCCGTCTTCGAGACGCTGTTCCGGGAAGCGCTCGGGGGCGAGCCCGACGCGGGCGGCCTGCTCGCGTACAATCACCTCGCGGGTGAGCCCATCGCGGGCACGGACGAGGGACGACCGCTGTTCGTCCGCACGCCCGACAGCCGGTTCACCCTCGCGAACGTCATGCGCGCCCAGCTGTACGGCGTGTTCGGCACGCTCGCGCTCGGCATGCAGGTGCTCGCCGGCGAGGGCGTCGCGATCGAGCGGATGTTCGCGCACGGCGGTGTCTTCCGCACCGCCGGCGTCGCGCAGCGCTTCCTCGCCGGGGCGCTGAACGCTCCTGTCGCCGTCGGCGACACGGCATCCGAGGGCGGCGCCTGGGGCATCGCGGTGCTCGCCGCATTCCTGCGCTCCGACCTTTCGCTGGGCGACCACCTCGCCGAGCGGGTCTTCGCCGACGCCGACATCCGTGTCGCCGAGCCGCTCGCCGAGGACGTCGCCGGGTACGCCGCCTACCTCGACCGCTACCGCGCCGGCATCGCCGTCGAAGCCGCCGCGGTCGCCGCGCTCTGAACCACGACCGCCCTGACACGATCAGCCTGAACCGCCCGACCGGGCCGACACGCAAGGAACACCCATGACCCGCACCCCGCTGACCACGACCCTCGACGAGTACGAGGTCTGGTTCCTCACCGGAAGCCAGCACCTCTATGGCCCCGAGACTCTCGCCCAGGTCGCCGAGCAGTCGCAGCAGATCGCGCGCACCCTCGATGAGGCGGGCGAGGTGCCCGTGAGGATCGTCTGGAAGCCGGTGCTCACCGACTCGGCATCGATCCGCCGCATCGCGCTCGAGGCGAACGCCGACGACCGCGTCATCGGCCTGGTCGCCTGGATGCACACGTTCAGCCCGGCCAAGATGTGGATCGCCGGACTCGACGCGCTGCAGAAGCCGCTCGCGCACCTGCACACGCAGGCGAACGTCGAGCTGCCGTGGGCCGACATCGACTTCGATTTCATGAACCTCAACCAGGCCGCGCACGGCGACCGCGAGTTCGGGTACATCCAGACCCGTCTCGGTGTGCCGCGCAAGACGATCGTCGGCCACGCATCCGACCCGCGCGTGCGCCATGAGCTCGCGACCTGGCAGCGCGCAGCCGCAGGCCTCGCGGCCGCCCGCTCGCTGAAGCTCGCCCGCTTCGGCGACAACATGCGCTTCGTCGCCGTCACCGAGGGCGACAAGACCGAGGCCGAGCTGCGCTTCGGTGTGCAGGTGAACACGTGGGGCGTGAACGACCTCGCGGATGCCGTGGCCGCTGCCCCTGCGGCGGACATCGACGCGCTGGTCGCGGAGTACGAGGAGCTGTACGAGGTCGCTCCTGAGCTGCGCCGCGGCGGCGACCGCCACCAGTCGCTGCGCGACGGCGCCGCCATCGAGATCGGGCTGCGCTCGTTCCTCGAGGAGGGCGGCTTCGGCGCGTTCACCACCTCGTTCGAAGACCTCGGCGACCTGAAGCAGCTGCCTGGCCTGGCGGTGCAGCGCCTGATGGCCGAGGGCTACGGGTTCGGCGCCGAAGGCGACTGGAAGACGGCCATCCTCGTGCGCGTGGCGAACGTGATGGGCGCGGGCCTGCCCGGCGGTGCCAGCCTCATGGAGGACTACACCTACGACATGACTCCCGGCGACGAGCTGATCCTCGGCGCGCACATGCTCGAGGTCTCCCCGTCGCTCACCACGACGAAGCCGACGCTCGAGATCCACCCGCTCGGCATCGGCGGCAAGGACGACCCGGTGCGCCTGGTCTTCACCGCCGACCCGGGGCCGGCCGTCGTCGTCGCGCTGAGCGACATGCGCGACCGGTTCCGCCTCACGGCGAACGTCGTCGAGAACGTCGAGCCGCGGGCGGCGCTGCCGAAGCTGCCGGTGGGACGTGCGGTGTGGAAGCCCGCGCCGGACTTCAACACCAGCGCCGCTGCGTGGCTGACCGCCGGCGCCGCGCACCACACGGTCATGTCCACCGCGGTGGGGATCGATGCGTTCCGCGACTTCGCCGAGATGGCCGAGGTCGAGCTGCTCGTCATCGACGAGTCGACGACCCTGCCCGAGTTCCAGAAGCAGGTCCGCTGGAACGCGGCTTACCACCGCCTGGCTCAGGGGCTGTGATGCTGCCGGTCTCAGGCCGTCAGCTCTCCATCGCCGGGCACGGCTACGAGGCGGTGATCGCCAGTGTCGGCGCCACCCTGCGCACGCTGACCCACGAGGGACGCGACCTGGTCGTTCCCTTCGACGTCGACGACGTGCGTCCGAACTACCGCGGTGCCACGCTGGCACCGTGGCCGAACCGGGTCGTCGACGGGCGGTACTCGTTCGGTGGTGCGCAGCACCAGCTCGCGCTCACCGAGCCGAAGCGCGGGCACGCCCTGCACGGCCTCGCGGCCTGGCTGGAGTTCACCGACCAGGTCGTCGAGCCGGACCGAGTGGTGCTGACCGCAGTGATCGAGCCGCAGCTCGGCTACCCGTTCCGAGTGCAGGTCGACGTGGAGTACCGCCTCACCACCGGCGGGCTCACCCAGGTCGTCACCGGTCGCAATCTCGGAGCGGATGCCGCCCCCTGGGGCACCGGCCCGCACCCGTACCTGGTCGCTTCCGCGCCCCTGGCCGGGGCCGTCGACGCGTGGACGCTCTCGCTGCCGGCATCCGAGGTGCTCACCGTGACCGACGACCGGCTGAGCCCGATCGCCGTCGAGTCGGTCGACCGGCATCCGCAGTGGGACTTCCGCACGCCCCGCACGATCGGCGACACGTTCATCGACCACGCCTTCACCGGCCTCGTCCGCACCGACGGGCTGACCGCGGTCGAGCTGCGCTCGGCCGACGGCAGCGGCACGGCCCTGGTCTGGGACGAGGCCTGCCCGTGGGTGCAGATCCACACCGCCGACACCCCCGCTGAAGAGACGACGCACCGGGTCGGTCTGGCGGTCGAGCCGATGACCTGCGCGCCCGACGCCTTCAACTCCGGCGCCGGTCTCGTCGCGATCGAACCGGGCGGCCGGCACGCGGCCTCCTGGACCATCCGCGCGCTCTGAACGTTCCGTCGTAGCTCGGCGTCGGCCGTGCTGGCTACGGCAGGCGAGCGGCGTACTGCGCCCGGATGCCGGGAACCGACGCGACCGGCACGGCATCCGCCCCACCGGCGCCCCATCGGGGGCGCTCACCGGTGAGGGCCCACGCGGCCTGAGCGGCCGCGCCGAGCGCCACGTACTCCTGCGGCTCGGGCACGACGACGGGAAGATCGAAGACCTGCGCGGCGATCCGCTGCACGGCCGGGCTCTGCGCGGCGCCGCCGATCAGCAGGATGCGGGTCGGCGAGACGCCCTGAGCACGGATCGCATCCAGGCCGTGGGCCAGGCCGCACAGCACACCCTCGATCACCGCGCGTGCGAGGTTCTCGCGAGTCGTGCTCGCCAGCGTCATGCCGAAGAGCGTGGCCGTGGCATCCGGACGGTTGGGGGTGCGTTCACCCTCGAACCAGGGCTGCAGCACCAGCCCGCCCGCGCCCGGCTCGGCGGCGAGAGCCAAGTCGCTGAGCGCGTGGTGGTCGACACCGAGCAGAGCCGCCGTGGCATCCATCACTCGCGCGGCGTTCAGCGTCGCGATCAGCGGCAGCCAGCCGCCCGCCGCGTCGGCGAATCCGGCCACGGTGCCGGTCGCGTCGTGCGCCGGGGTGTCGGTCACCGCGAACACGGTGCCGGAGGTGCCGATCGACACCACCGCGTCTCCGCTGCGGGCGCCGAGCCCCAGTGCGGCTCCGGCGTTGTCACCCGCCCCGGGGGCGACGATCACGCCGTCCTTCGCGGTGACGTGCTCGGTCGGTCCGAGCACCCGCGGGAGGACGATGTCGGAGGCATCGCGTCGCAGCGCGAGCGAGAGGATGTCGCGGTCGTAGCCGTCGGCGCCCCAGTAGCCGGTGCCGCTGGCATCCGAACGGTCGGTCACCAGCTCGTCGAGTCGCGGGTCGTCGGGACCGAAGCCGCGCAGCCGCCAGGTGAGCCAGTCGTGCGGCAGCGCTACCGCGGCGACGCGCGCGGCGTTGTGCGGTTCGTGGTCGGCGAGCCAGCGCAGCTTGGTGACCGTGAAGGATGCCACCGGCACGACGCCCGTGCGCATGCTGAACTGCTCAGCACCCAGCTCGGCCACGAGGTCGGCGGCGGCGTCGGCGGAGCGGGTGTCGTTCCACAGCAGCGCAGGGCGAATGACCCGCCCGTGCTCGTCGAGGGCGACCATGCCGTGCTGCTGACCGCCGACAGACCAGGCGGCGATGTCGCCCATCACGGCGCCGTGCGCGCCGGCGGCGTCGGCGAGCGCCCTCTGCAGGGCATCCCACCACGCCTCGGGATCCACCTCGGTGCCGTCGGGGTGGGAGGAGCGCCCGATGCGCACCACGCTCCCGGTCTCGGCGTCGCGGACGACGACCTTGCAGGACTGGGTCGACGAATCGACCCCCATCACGAGTGCCATCACGGCATCCTTCCGTCAGCTCCCTCGCCGAGACCCCGTGCTGTCACCGACACCCCGTCGTATCCGCGTTCGCAGGACGGGGTCTCGGCGCCAGGACGGGGTCTCGGCAATCGGGGAGAGGTCAGCTCAGCGCGCGCCCATCAGGTGCTCGGTGGCCAGCTGCTGCAAGCGCACGAAGCCGAAGCCGTGTCCGCCCAGGTACGCGTCGGCGTCGAACTCCTCGAAGGCGCTGCGGTCGGCGAGCAGGTCGTCGTACGACTCGCCCTCGCCCAGGGTGGGCTGCGCGAGCTCGGCGACCTTCGCGGCGGCCAAGGCCTCCTGCACCTCGGGGTCGGCGCGGAACGCCTCGGCGCGCTCCTTGAGCAGCAGGTACATGCGCATGTTGGCGGCAGCCGAGTCCCAGACGCCGGTCTCGTCTTCGGTGCGGCTCGGCTTGTAGTCGAAGTGGCGGGGACCGTCGTACGCGGCGCCGCCGTTCGGACCGCCGTGCTCGAGCAGGTCGACCAGCGAGAAGGCGTTGTTCAGGTCGCCATGTCCGAACACGAGGTCCTGGTCGTACTTGATGCCGCGCTGACCGTTCAGGTCGATGTGGAAGAGCTTGCCGTGGTACAGCGCCTGAGCGATACCGGCTGTGAAGTTGAGCCCGGCCATCTGCTCGTGCCCGACCTCGGGGTTCAGGCCGACGAGCTCGGGGCGCTCGAGCGAGTCGATGAAGGCGATCGCGTGCCCCAGAGTGGGCAGCAGGATGTCGCCGCGGGGCTCGTTGGGCTTCGGCTCGATGGCGAAGCGGATGTCGTAGCCCTTGTCGGTGACGTAGTCCCCGAGCAGGTTGACCGCCTCGCGGTAGCGCTCGAGGGCGGCCTGGATGTCCTTCGCCGAGTCGTACTCGGCGCCCTCGCGACCGCCCCACATGACGAACGTCTTGGCGCCCAGCTCAGCGGCCAGATCGACGTTGCGCAGCACCTTGCGCAGCGCGAAGCGTCGCACCTGCCGGTCGTTGGAGGTGAAGCCGCCGTCCTTGAAGACCGGGGCGCTGAAGAGATTGGTGGTGACCATCGGCACGACGAGACCGGTGGCGGCCAGCGCGCCCTTCAGCCGGTCGATCTGCTTCTGCCGCTCGGCGTCGGTCGAGCCGAAGGCGAACAGGTCGTCGTCGTGGAACGTGAGCCCGTACGCGCCGAGCTCGTCGAGCTTCTCGACCGCGTGCACGACGTCGAGTGCCGGGCGCGTGGGGCCGCCGAACGGGTCGGTGCCGTTGTAGCCGATGGTCCAGAGCCCGAACGAGAATCGATCGGCCTTGGTGGGAGTGAGAGACATGTGATCCGCCTTCAGCGACGTCGGTGAAATGTTGTAGAGCCGAACATATCAACGGGATGCCGAAGATGCAACGCCCGTGCGCGCAACGGCTGCCGACAAGCGGTGGTGCTCAGCGTGCGAGCGCAGCTGTGGATGAGCGAACGATGAGCTCGGCGGGCAGACGCACATCCTCGGGTGTGCCGTCGTCGAGCATGGCCAGCAGCACCCGCACGGCGATCATCCCCATCTCGTGCAGCGGCTGGCGCACGGTGGTGAGCTGTGGATCGTGCGACGCGGCCTCGGGCACGTCGTCGAACCCGACCACCGACAGGTCCTTCGGAACGTGCAGGTCCCGCTCGGCGGCGACCCGCATCATCTCGATCGCCGACTGGTCGTTCGCGGCGAAGATCGCCGTGGGGGGATCGGCGAGGTCGAGCAGCTGGTGAGCGCCGGCGGTGGAGTCGGCGGCGCGGTACCCGCCGTCGACGACGAGGGCGGGGTCGAAGGGGATGCCGGCGTCGTGCAGTGCACGGCGGTAGCCCTCCTCGCGCTGATGCGCGGACTCGAGGTCGGTGCGACCGCGCAGATGCCCGATGCGCCGGTGTCCGAGGCCGATCAGGTGCGCGACAGCCGCGTGCGCGCCGTCGTTGTTGTGCACGCTCACCGTCGATGTTCCCTTGGGGCCTGCGTGCGGGTCGACGGCCACGATCGGCACGGTGGCATGCGCGGGGGTCGTGGTCGGTGTGACGATGATGGCGCCGTCGATCAGTGTCCCGCCGAGGCGGGAGAGTGATCGGCGCTCCCAGCCCAGGTGCTCGCCGGCCGAGACGCTGCCCGCGTAGGCGAGCACGTCGTACCGCGTGTTCTGCAGCGCCGCCGACACGCCCTGCAGCAGCTGCACGGCGAACGGCTCGAACTCGGCGACCAGCACCCCGATCACGTTGGTCTGCTGCCGGCGCATGGACGTCGCCACGAGCGAACTCGCGTAGCCCAGCTCTTCCACCACACTCATCACCTGCGAGAGCGTGGCGGGCGCGACGCCGTCGCGGCCGTTGATCGCCTTCGAAACAGTGGCGACCGACACTCCGGCGGCCTTTGCGACGTCGTGAATGGTGGTGCGGGCGGCCATTGTCCCAGTCTAGTCGTCGAAAACGTTATCGATAACGATTGACATCATCAGGCGGCGGGTGTCAGAGTGGTGGCGACGAGATTGGGTGTCGTCGGCAACAAATGGCCTCACCCAGCCACTCAACGATGAGGAGACACAGCATGAAGATCCGGAAGACCTGGCTTGCGGCGGCTGCCGTCGTGGCCGTGGGAGCGCTCGGCCTGAGCGGCTGCTCGGGCTCAACCGGCGGAGACGGTGGAGGCGAGACGCTCACCATGTGGCACAACTCCACCACCGGCGAGGGGAAGCAGTACTGGGAGGACGCGGCGGCCGCGTTCCAGAAGGAGAACAAGGACGTCACGATCAAGGTCACCTCGATCCAGAACGAGGACATGGACGGCAAGCTGCAGACCGCCGTCAACTCCGGTGACATGCCTGACATCTTCATGGCCCGCGGTGGCGGCAAGCTGGCGGACATCGTCAACGCCGACAAGGTGAAGGACCTCACCGACCTCATCGACGACGACGTCAAGAAGGCTCTGGGAGACGCGCCCTTCAGCGCGTTCACCATCGACGGCAAGATCTACGGCATGCCCAGCGCCGTGCTCCCCGGCGGCTTCTTCTACAGCAAGGACCTGTTCGAGCAGGCCGGCATCACCTCCGAGCCCACCACCATGGACGAGCTGAACGATGCCGTCACCAAGCTCAAGGGCGCCGGCATCCAGCCGGTCGCGCTCGGCGCGAAGGCGGCCTGGCCGGCAGCGCACTGGTACTACTTCTTCGCGCTGCGCGCGTGCGAGCAGGGCCTGATCGAGAATCTCGCCACCGAGGCGGACTTCTCCGACTCGTGCTGGCTGGAGGCAGCGAAGGACTTCCAGGAGTTCGCCGCCACCGAGCCGTTCAACAAGGGGTTCCTGACCACCGATCCGCAGGAGGGCGCCAACTCGTCCGCCGGCCTCATCGCCAATCACAAGGCGGCCATGGAGCTCATGGGCGCCTGGGACGTGGGCGTGATCGCCAGCCTGACACCTGATGAGAAGCCGCTGCCCGACCTCGGCTGGTTCCCCTTCCCTGACATCGACGGGGCTGCCGGCGGCGCCGGCGCCATGATGGGCGGCGTGGACGGCTACTCGTGCGCCAAGGACTCCCCGGCGTCGTGCGAGAAGTTCCTGAACTTCGTCTCGTCGAAGGAGTGGCAGGAGAAGTACGCGGTCGCGTTCCAGACCATCCCCGCCTCGCAGGAGGCCACCGGCGCGGTCACCGACCCGTCGCTGAAGCCGCTGATGGAGGCGTACCAGAAGGCCCCTTACGTCGCTCTCTGGCTCGACACCGCTCTCGGTCAGAACGTCGGAAACGCGCTGAACACCAGCGTCGTCGAGATGCTCGCCGGTCAGGGCAGCCCGGAGAAGCTCGTCGACACCGTCGCCAAGGCGCAGGCACGAGGCTGACCGAACCATGCACGACACCCAGGCACTGCAGCGCACCACGGTGCCTGAGAAGGACGCCGTCTCCGGGGCGGGCTCCGCGCCCGCCCCGGAGCGGCGGCCGCGGCGGGCCGACTGGCGCAAGCGCGGTGAGATAGCGCTCCTCTCAGGCCCCGCCCTGGTCATGTTCCTCGGCTTCGTCATCCTGCCGGTGGCGATGGCCGCGTTCTACGGCTTCTTCAAGTGGAACGGCTTCGGCTGGCCGACCGAGTTCATCGGGCTCGACAACTACGTCATGATCTGGCAGGACGACACGTTCCGTCAGGCCGTCATGCACAACGGCATCATCGTCGTGCTGTCGCTGCTGCTGCAGGGGCCCATCGCCATCCTGTTCGCTCTGCTGATGAACCAGAAGATCCGCGGGCGCTCGATCATCCGCATCCTGATCTTCGTCCCGTACGTCATCTCCGAGGTGATCGTCGGCATCGGCTGGAGTCTGATGCTGCAGGATGCCGGAGCTCTGAACTCGCTGCTCGAGAAGTGGGGTCTCGCAGACTTCCAGCAGTCATGGATCGCAGATCCGGCGATCGCGATGTCGTCGCTGATGATCATCATCACCTGGAAGTACCTCGGCTTTGCCGTCATCCTCATGCTGGCGGGAATGCAGTCGATCCCCGAAGAGCTCTACGAGGCTGCCGCCATCGACGGCGCCGGCTTCTGGAAGACGCAGTGGGCGATCACCGTCCCGCTGCTGGGCCCGACCGTCCGGATCTGGGCGTTCCTGTCGATCATCGGGTCGCTGCAGCTCTTCGACCTGGTCAACATCATCTGGGGGCAGTACATCGCCGCCACGGCCGGCACCTCGACGATGGCGACCTACATGTACCAGAACGGCCACCTGGCCGGCAGCTACGGCTTCGGAAACGCCGTCGCCGTGATGCTGTTCATCATCACGCTCATCGTCGCGCTGTTCTACCAGCGCTTCGTTCTGCGCCGCGACACCGAGGGCGCACTGACCGGCGACGGCGGAAGGAAGCGCAAGTGAGTGCCGACAGCCTGAACACCCGAGTCGCCATCCAGGCGATCACGCCGAAGGGTCGGCGCCGCGTGCGCGAGTCCGGCGTCAAGTGGGGCAGCCCCGCGGTCTACCTGGTCGCGCTCGTGCTGATCGCCATCTGCATCACCCCGGTGCTGTACATCATCATCGGCGGGTTCCGCACGAACTCTCAGATCACCCTCGACCCGTCGGGGTTCCCGGCGCCCTGGCAGATCGCCAACTACGGCGACGTGCTGGCGAGCTCGGAGTTCTGGGTCGCCATGATGAACTCCACCATCTCGGCGGTGGGCACCACCGCGGGCGCCGTGCTGCTCGGCCTCATGGCCAGCTACGTGATCGCCCGCTACGACTTCGGCGGACGCGGTCTGATGTACTCGCTCTTCGCCGCCGGGCTGATGTTCCCGGTCACTGTCGCGATCACCCCGCTGTACATCCTCATCCGCAACCTCGGACTGGTGAACAGCCTCGCCGGCATCATCCTCCCGCAGATCGCCTTCGCCCTGCCGATGACGATCATCATCCTCGTCCCGTTCCTGCGGGCCATCCCCAAGGAGCTCGAAGAGGCGGCCTCGATCGACGGAGCCTCGCGTCTGGGCTTCTTCTGGCGCATGGTGCTGCCGCTCAGTCTGCCGGGTGTCATCACCGTCGGCATCCTGGCGTTCGTGGGGGCGTGGAACGGCTACATGCTGCCGCTGTTCATCCTCAGCGACCAGAGCCTGTTCACCCTGCCGCTGGGGGTGCAGGACTTCGCCTCCCAGTACTCGGTCGACACCGCCCGCGTGCTGGCCTACACCTCGCTGTCGATGCTGCCCGCGCTGATCTTCTTCAGCCTGTTCGAGCGCCGCATCGTCGGCGGACTGACCGGAGCCGTGAAAGGCTGACATGTTCGATCACACCTCATCCCCGGGCACGCCGCACGGTGTGCCCGCCTTCCCGATCGCCTCGCCACGCGTCGCCGAGATCCTCGCGCAGATGACCCTCGACGAGAAGGCGGCGCAGCTCGTCGGCTACTGGCTCGACCAGGGCGGCGACGTGGTCGCGCCGATGCAGAACGAGATGGCCGCCGCCGGCGCGTCGAGCACGCTGAGCGAGATCACCCGCCACGGCATCGGTCACTTCACGCGCGTGTACGGCACGCGTCCGGTCGAGCCCGCCGAGCGGGCGGCCTGGCTGTGGGATGAGCAGCGCCGTCTGCAGCGCGAGACGCGTCTGGGCATCCCCGCGATCGTGCACGAGGAGTGCCTGACCGGCCTGGCGGCCTGGAAGGCGGCGACGTTCCCCACCCCGCTCGCGTGGGGCGCGTCGTTCGATCCGGAGCTCGTGACCGAGATGGGAGCGCTGATCGGGCAGTCGATGCGCGAGCTCGGCATCCACCAAGGGCTCGCCCCCGTGCTCGATGTGGTCCGCGATCCGCGGTGGGGGCGCGTCGACGAGTGCATCGGCGAGGATCCGTACCTGGTCGGCAGCATCGCCACCGCCTATGTGCAAGGGCTGCAGTCGCAGGGAGTGCACGCCACGCTCAAGCACTTCCTGGGCTACTCCGGCTCACGCGCTGGGCGCAACCACGCACCGGTCTCGGCCGGCCCGCGCGAGGTGGCTGATGTCTTCCTTCCGCCGTTCGAGATGGCGATCCGCGACGGCGGCGCGCGCGGCGTGATGAACAGCTACTCCGAGATCGACGGCGTGCCGGTCGCATCCGACCCCACGCTGCTCACCGACCTCCTGCGCGATGGACTCGGCTTCGACGGGGTGGTCGTGGCCGACTACTTCGCCGTCGCCTTCCTCGAGGTCATGCACGCCGTCGCGCGTGATCGCGGCGAGGCTGCTGAGCTCGCGCTGAAGGCCGGCATCGACGTCGAGCTGCCCTCCGGAGACGCCTACCTCGCTCCGCTCGTCGAGCGGGTGCGCGCGGGCAAGCTCGACGAGGCCTACCTCGACCGAGCGGTCATCCGCGTGCTCGCGCAGAAGGAGGAGCTCGGGCTGCTCGACGCTGCGGCGTTCCAGGACGAGCCACCGGCCGTCGTCGACCTCGACACCGCACAGCACCGGGCGACTGCGCTGCGCCTTGCCGCCGAATCGATCGTGCTGCTCGCGAATGACGGCGTGCTGCCGGTCGCCGATCGAGCTTTGCGCATCGCCCTCGTCGGACCGAACGCCGACCGATCCGACGCGCTCCAGGGCTGCTACTCCTTCGCCAACCACGTGCTCGCCCATCACCCCGACCACGAGATCGGCTTCGAGATTCCCACGGTGCGCGAGGCGCTGGCCGCGGCGATGCCGGATGCCGAGATCGTGCACTCCGCCGGATGTGAGGTCGAAGGCCCCGACAGGTCGGGATTCGACGACGCGGCTCGGGCCGCGGCGGACGCCGATCTGGCCATCGTCGTGGTCGGCGATCAGGCCGGCCTGTTCGGCCGCGGCACCGTCGGCGAGGGCAACGACGTGCAGTCGCTCGACCTTCCGGGCGTGCAGCGCGAGCTCGTCGAGCGGCTGGTCCAGACCGGCACCCCGGTCGTCATGGTGCTGCTCACCGGCCGCCCGCACGCGATCGACTGGGCGCTGGAGGGTGCCCATCGCCCGGCGGCGGTGCTGCAGTCGTTCTTCCCCGGCGAGGCCGGCGGCACGGCGCTGGCTCAGGTGCTGACCGGAGAGGTCACCCCGTCAGGCCGGATGCCGATGAGCCTGCCGCGCTTCTCCGGCGCACAGCCGTACAGCTACCTGCATCCCATCCTCGGCGGGCCGTCGGAGGTGACCGCGACCGACCCGACGCCGCTGCGGCCGTTCGGATTCGGGCTGTCGTACACGAGCTTCGCCTACGACGACCTCGAGCTGTCCGCCGAGGCGAGCACGGGCGGGCGCTTCACCGCCTCGGTCACCGTGACCAACACGGGCGACCTGCCCGGCGACGACGTCGTGCAGCTGTACGGCCGCGACCCGGTCGCCTCCGTCACGCGGCCGGTCGCGCAGCTGCTCGGCTACGCACGGGTGACTCTTGAGCCCGGCGAGAGCCGTCGGGTGAGCTTCGACGTGCCGTCCGGCCGCTTCGCCTTCACCGACCGCACCCTCACCCGGGTCGTCGAACCCGGAGAGGTGCTGGTGTGGGCGGCGGCCCATGCCGCGGCATCCGCTCCGGCGGCCGACCTCGCGGGCACGACCGGGGGCGCGATCTCGAACGAGCGCACCCGCGAGAAGGTGGTGCTGCCCGGCGCCGCCACGGCGCCGCAGAGCATGATGCTCACCGGCGACCTGCACCGGGTGACCGGCGCCGACGCTCGTATGGTGAGTGTCGAGGTGTCGCAGGGAGTTTCGGCGTGATGGCGTCCAACCCCGTGCTGCCCGGCTGCTATCCCGACCCGTCGGTATGCCGGGTCGGGGAGTGGTACTACCTGGTCACCTCGACCTTCGAGTATCTTCCCGGTCTGCCGGTGCTGCGATCACGCGACCTGCTGCGATGGGAGACGATCGGGCACGTCATCGATCGCGCGGACATGCTCGACTTCGACGGCATCCGCTCGTCGGGCGGATTGTACGCACCCACGATCCGCCACGGCCTCGGGCTGTTCTGGGTGGTGTGCACGATCGTCGACCCTGCCGATCCGAATCGAGGGGGCAACTTCCTCGTCACGGCCGAGCAGCCGCAGGGCCCGTGGAGCGCCCCGGTGATGCTCGACGTCGACGGCATCGACCCGTCGCTGGCCTTCGACGACGACGGACGGGTGTGGATGCACGGCACCCGACTCGCCGCCGACCCGGAGTGGTACCACCAGACCGAGGTCTGGGTGCGCGAGTACTCTCCCGAGCAGCGCGCCCTGATCGGGGACGAGCACGTGATCTGGCGTGGCGCCGTGCACGGAGCTGTCTGGGCGGAGGCGCCGCATCTGTACCGGATCGACGGCGAGTGGTACCTCATCGCGGCGGAAGGCGGCACCGAGTTCCACCACGCCGTGAGCGTGGCGCGCGCCGACGCGGTGACCGGCCCGTATCAGGGCAGCAAGGCGAATCCCGTCTTCACGCACCGTCATCTCGGTCGCCGCACGGACGTGATCGGGGCGGGGCACGCCGACCTCGTGCAGGCGCCGGACGGCTCGTGGCAAGCGCTGATGCTCGCGATGCGAGCGGCCGACGGGCACCACTACCCGCTGGGTCGCGAGACGTTCCTCTGCCCGGTCGAATGGCAGGACGGCTGGCCCGTCTTCGCCCCCGGGGAGGGGCGGCTGCCGCACGCGATCGCAGCGCCCTGGGCGACGGAGACCGCCCTCGCCGGAAGCTGGCAGCCGGACGATCGTCGAGCGGGCGCCGTGCTCCCGCAGGATTCGCGATGGACGGCACTGCGCGCGCTGCCGGATGAGATCGCCAGGGCTGACGGCGACATCTGGCGGATGCCGGTGCGATCGGCGACGCTGCGGGACGCGACGAAGGTGGCGTTCCTGGGCATCCGGCAGCAGCACGCCGACGCCGACGTGCGGTGCGTGCTGGACGTCGGGGGGCTGGCCGACGGCGAGAGCGGTGCGCTGGTCGTGCGTCAGTCCGAGCAGGACCATGCCGCCGCCGTCATCACGCGAACGGCGGCGGGCACAGTGCTGAGCGTCGTGCACGTGCGCGGCGGCGACGAGACCCAGCTCGCCTCCCACACGCTGCCCGGCCGGGCAGAGGTCGAGCTGCGTCTGCGTTCCCGCGGGTGCGATCTCGAGTTCGTGTACGACGGACTCTCGCTCGCGACGGTCGATGCGCGGCAGCTCGATGCGTCGTCGACGGGCGGATTCCTGGGCCTGTGGCTCGGAGTGTGCGCGAGCAGCGCGGGCAGCGCAGCCCAGGGCGAGCTGTCGATCATGACGTTCGAATATGCCCCGGTCGGCGACGGGCAGTGAAGGTGCGGTGCGCTCCTCGGTAGCCTGAAGATCCACGGCAGCAGAAAGCAGACCAAGCATGAGCGAACGCGCCACGACGGTCGAGGGCGTACGGCGCACCAATCTCGGCGAGGTGCTGCGGCTGGTGCACCACAGCGGACCCCGTTCTCGCGCGGTGATCACCGCAGAGACCGGGCTGAACCGCTCGACGGTCTCCGATCTGGTCTCGCGTCTCGCCGACGCGGGGCTCGTCGACGAGCACGATCCCGACCCCACGCGACGGGTCGGGCGCCCCTCGCCGATCGTCGCGCCGAGCCGTGATGTGGTGGCCATCGGGATCAACCCCGAGATCGATGCGATCGAGATCGGGGCGGTGTCGCTGGGTGGCGCGGTGCGCCGGCGTGAACGCCTCGCGGCCGCCCGTCCCGGCATCGATGAGGTGATCGAGGTGGTCACCGGCGTGATGGCAGGATGGCGCGATGATCTCGCAGGATGCCGCGTCGTGGGCGCGGGTGTCGCCGTGCCCGGTCTGGTGCGCATGGCCGACGGGATCGTGCGGCTCGCTCCGCACCTCGGCTGGCGGGATGCCGCGATCGCCGACCCTCTCTCCGCCGCACTCGGACTGCCTGTCACCGTCGGCAACGACGCCTCGTACGGCGCGCGCGCGGAACGGCTGTTCGGAGCGGCGCGCGAGCACGCCGATGTCGTGTATCTCAACGGCGGCGCAAGCGGCATCGGTGGCGGCCTGATCCTGCACGGCCGGCTGATCGGCGGCGCCGGCGGATACGCCGGCGAGTGGGGTCAGACGGCCGCGTGCATCGCGGATGCCAGAGACCGGCGCATCGACGACGGCGTGCTGGAGGACGAGGTCAATCGCGCGCGTCTGCTCGCCTCCGCGGGCCTGAGCGGCGGCGACGATGAGGAGCTCGCCCGGGCCCTCGGCGAGAGCGCCGGCGTGCAGGCGAGTGAAGAGGCGGCGCGGCAGCGCCGGGTCCTCGCCGCCACTCTCCGCAATGCCGTCAACGTGCTCAACCCGTCGATGATCGTCCTCGGAGGCTTCCTCGCCGTGCTCCGCGACCTCGACCGTGGGTCGTTCGATGAGGGCGTGCGGGTCCAAGCGCTCGCCGCGTCCGCCGAGGGTCTGCAGCTGGCATCCGCCGCTCTCGGCGCCGATCGCCTGCTCATCGGCGCCGCAGACGCCGCCTTCGATCGGCTGCTCGCCGACCCGCTCGCACCAGAGCCGGTCCTCACGGCCTGAATCGCGCCGCTGGGCGACTCCACGTCCCGGAGCGGGGCAGGATGGAGACATGAGCAGCGAAGCCGTGATCGTCGACGTCGTCCGCACTCCGGTGGGTCGGGGCAAGCCCGGCGGGATGCTGTCGGGCGTGCACCCCGTCGATCTCGCCGCGGGCATGCTGCAGTCGATCCTCGAGCGCAACGGCCTCGAGTCGGGGCAGATCGACGACGTGCTGCTGGGCTGCGTGAGCCAGGTGGGCGACCAGGCCATGAACGTCGCCCGTCAGGCGGTGCTCGCCGCGGGGTTCGACGAGACGGTTCCCGCGACGACCATCGACCGGCAGTGCGGCTCGAGTCAGCAGGCCGTGCACTTCGCCGCCGCCGGGATCGCGGCGGGTGAGAACGACATCGTCATCGTCGGCGGTGTGGAGTCGATGAGCCGCGTGCCGCTCGGCGCCTCCGCGGCCGGCGGCTCGCCGATGTCTCCCCGGCTGCGCGAGCGCTACCCGGACGGGCTCGTGAATCAGGGAGTCAGCGCAGAGCTCATCGCACGGCGCTGGGGTCTCGGACGTGACCGGCTCGACGCGTTCGCCGCCGAGTCCCACGCGCGCGCGGCTCAGGCCTGGCACGACGGATTCTTCGACCGCACCGTGGTGGCCGTGCCGGAGGCTCCGGATGCCCGGGCCGATGAAACCGTGCGGGAGGGCACCACGGCTGAGAAGCTGGCGGGGCTGTCGGCGTCCTTCCGGACGGAGGCGCTCGCCGCGCGGTTCCCCGATCTGCAGTGGTCGATCACGCCCGGCAACTCCTCGCCGCTCACCGACGGGGCATCCGCCGCCCTGATGATGAGCGCCGACCGCGCCGCACAGCTCGGGCTCACCCCGCGCGCTCGCTTCCGCGCGTTCGACGTGATCGGCGACGACCCGATGCTCATGCTCACCGGTCCCATCCCGGCCACGCGTCGCGTGCTCGAGCGCGCCGGACTCACGATCGACGACCTCGACGCCTACGAAGTCAATGAGGCCTTCGCCTCGGTGCCGCTCGCCTGGGCCCACGAACTCGGCGCCGATCCGGCGAAGCTCAACCCGCGCGGTGGTGCCATCGCTCTCGGGCACGCCCTCGGCTCGTCGGGCACCCGCCTGCTCGGCACTCTTCTCGATCACCTCGAGGCGACCGGCGGTCGTCTCGGTCTGCAGACCATGTGCGAGGGCGGCGGCATGGCCAACGCCCTCATCCTCGAGCGGCTCTGACGGCATCCCATGTTCCGCGCGACCCTGCCCTTCGCGCAGCCTCTTGAACTTCGACGAAGCGCGGAGGAGGATGTCGGCGAACCGACATCGAAGTCGGCTCGTCGGCATCCGGACGTCTGCTGGGGAGGCTCCGCCCGGTTTTGAACACGGTGCGGCGTGGAAACCGCACCGGGAAATCGGAGGCATCATGCGCGTTCGTCGTGCACTCATCGCAGTGAGCGCCCTGTCGGCTCTCATTCTCACGACGCCGACGCTCGCGTCGGCGGCGGACCGGACGCCGGTGGTGAAGGAATGGTCGACGCAGCTCGCGGCGCCCTTCAGTCTCGCCGTCGAAGGTCACCGCCTGCTCATCGCCGACGGCGGGACGGGCACCGTCGGACAGCTTCAGCCGGACGGCAGCATCGCTCCCATCGTCGAGGGCGTTCCAGGGCTCGCGGGCCTCGCGATGCGCGGCTCGTGGATGGCCTACGGATCCTCGGTCGAGGACGGCGCCGCGGAGCCGCCCGTCATCACCGAGAGCGGCCTGAACATCCGAGACCCGCGCGGCGGGACCCGGTACGTCGATCTGCGGGCGTACGAGGATGCGAACAACCCCGATGCGGGCAATGCGTACGGCGTCACGGACCCGACGAGCTGCGCGGCGGGCACGGCCTACACGGGCCTGTACGACTCTCATGTCTACGGCGTCGCCGCCTGGCACAGGGGATGGCTGGTCGCGGACGCCGCCTCCAACGCGATCTATGAGGTGACGGACAAGGGGGAGGTCAGCACCCTCGCCGTGCTGCCGCCTGTTCCGGTCACCCTGACTGCGGAGACGGCGGGGATGCTGGGGCTGGGCGAGTGCGCCATCGGAGACGTCTACTATGCCGAGCCCGTTCCCACGGGCGTGGCGGTCGGGCCTGGAAGTGCGATCTACGTCACCACGCTGCCCGGCTTCCCGGGTGAGTCGGCGTCTCTGGGCGCGCTGTGGCGGATCGACAGCCGCACGGGCGCGATCAGCCCGGTGGCCTCGGGCTTCTCCGGCCCGACCAGCCTCGCCATCGCCGCGAACCGCGTGTACGTCGCTGAGCTGTTCGGTGCAGGGATATCTGTCGTCAAGGACGGCCAGGTGTCGCAGTTCGCTGCTCTGCCCGGGGCAGTGGGCGTGGCCGCATCCTCCAACGGCACCGTCTGGGCTTCGACGCTCGATCTCGCCGGCGGCCCGGGAACGCTGGTGAGCATCGCCAAGGGCGAGGTGAAGGTGCAGGCGCATCTGCGCCGGTGAGCGCCTGAGCGCGCGGCGTCCCGCGCGGAGATGAAGAGACCCCCGCCGACCCGATTCGGCGGGGGTCTCGCGGTCTGCGACCGCGGTGGGAGCCCGATGCTCACCACGGCGCGGCTGAGACAGGCACCCGATCCGGTCACGCTCTGTCGCCACGCACCGACAGTTCTACGCGACGCGGGTGACGCCGAGGTGAACGACAGGCCAACCTCCGGCATCCGCCTCCGATGCGCACGCGAAAGCGCCGGTCGCCTCTGAGAGGCGGCCGGCGCTTCCGGTGTGCGGTCAGCCCGCGACGGTCACTTCGCCTTGGGCGGGGTGACCGAGATGAGGGCTGCGGTGTCGTGCTGCATCGACTTCTTGACGGTGACCACCGTGCCGTAGCCGACGCCCGCGTCAGCGGGGTTGCCGCTGCCGAGGACGGTGCTTCCCAGGTTCAGGCCGTAGAGGTCCGTCGCCGGGGAGCCGTCCGCGTTCACCACGCGAGTGGTGTACGGGGCGTCGCCGACCGAGGGCACCACGACCGAGGCGTCGCGCAGCCGGTAGTAGAGGTCCTCACCACGAACTTCGATGCCGGGAACCCAGCCCTTGTCGTCGGTGAACGTGCTCACTGCCGGCTGCGGGGCGAACGTGGTGCACGCCTCGTTGTAGTTCGCGTCGACCGAGCAGTCCTTGAACGAGTACGTCGGCTGCGTGCCGAACGCGGCGTTCGAGCTCTGCGCGCGAGACGAGACGTTCTTCAACGGCGACGGGTCCATCTCGGCCTGTGCACCGGTGCGGCGCAGCGGGTCGAAGTGGCTGTCGACGAGAAGCAGGCCGCCCTTGGCGCCCCAGCTCGGCAGGGCCGTGTGGTTGGAGGCGACGTGGTTGGTGTCGCCGTAGGTGGTGTCGCGGTACCAGACCAGTGCGCCCGGTGCGTTGTACGGCACCTTCTCGACCTTCCACGCCTCGTCGCTGTACACCGTGGTGTAGCCGTACTTCAGGCCCTCGTCGAAGCCGTCGAGGTTACGCCACTCGACCAGGTAGTACTGCGCCTTGATCTGCGTGCCGCTGTCGTGGTGCCACCCCGCGCCGGACGTGTCGGTCCAGGTGCCGACCGCGGCCGTCCAGCCGTTGTCGCCGGACTCGACGTCATCGGTCCACACGGCGGCGCCGGCGCTGGTCAGCGCGAAGTCGTCGGCGAACCAGCCGCGCTCCTCGAACGCCGCGTCGGTCGCCTGACGCAGCCGCACCTGGATGTCCTGGCCGGCGAACGTCGTCAGGTCGATGTAGTCGTGGCGCCACCCGTCGCTGGAGCCGGTGAGCCCGTACTTCTTGCCCCCGAAGTCCTTCAGGCGTCCGTTCGGGTCGGAGTAGCCGTCATCGGTCGAGACGAGCGCGCCCGCCTCGTCGAAGACCTTCTGCTCGGCCCACGTCGCACCGCCGTCCGTCGAGACCTCGACGAAGCCGAAGTCCCAGTCCTCCTCGATCACGTAGTCGTTCCACATCCAGAACCGCGCGTCTGCGGGCACGTCGGCGATCGAACGGGTGAGGGTGACGTCGGCCCAGCTCTGGTCGGCCCCGGAGTACCACATGTCGGCGCCGCTGTGCGGGGTGCTCAGCACGATCTTCTTGTCGGGCAGGTTGATCTTGATGCCGTCCTCGGTGCCCTTCTTCGGGCGCGAGGTCTGGCCGACCTTGACGGTGCTGGCCCTGTCGCCGGGGTTCACGACCTTCGGGTCGACCCAGCCGAGCACCCACTTGTCCCACAGGCCCATGTGGGTCGGCATCGACTGGAAGATCGGACCCGAGTGCGAGCCCGAACTCATCAGATCCCAGAAGTCGATGTCGGAGTCGCCGGCATTCGACGTGTCGTACAGGTCGGGGAGTCCCAGATCGTGGCCGTACTCGTGGGCGAAGACGCCCACGCCCGAGTCCTCGGGCTGAACGATGTAGTTGGAGATCTTCAGGTCGGTGCCCGGGATCGACGCACCCCCGGCGACAGCCGACGAGTGCGCCCAGATGGCGTAGGTGCCCTCGGCGCCGCCGCCGCCGGACTTGTCGGCGCCCGCGTGCACGAGCACCACGTGGTCGATCACGCCGTCGGGCTCGAGCACGTTGCCGTCGCCGTCACGGTCGCCCTGATCCTCGATGTCGTAGTCGGCCCACGGGAAGTCCGGGTTCTGTGCCGCCACGGCGGCGACGGCGTCGATGGGCAGCTGCCCGGGTCCGAGCGGGTTGTCGGGGTGGCCCTGCATGTCCTGCATGGGGCCCGCCTCCCATTCGCCGGCGGCGTTCTTATGGCAGACGGTCGCACCGTAGTAGCCCTCGGAATGCGGCACGGTGACCCATTCGGTGGCGGAGCCGCTGAGCGAGTAGCCGCCGCGCGACATCTCCTCGTACATGTTCTTCATCGTGTAGCCCGAGATGTCGAAGCCGGGCTTGCCGTCGGGGCCGGTGAGGTCGGTGCGCACGCGCTCGGTGATGCCCTCGTCGGTGAACAGCATCTTGTTGAAGTGCTCACTCGAGAAGTCCGGCACCCACATCGAGTTGTTGTCGAGATGCGCGGTGTCGGCCGGGTTCGGGATGCTGTTGTGCAGGGTCGGGCCCTGCACGCTGCCCGGCTTGCAGTCGGTGGCGCCGAACTCGGTCGGCACGTACAGGTCGCTGAAATCGTCGGTGCCGTCGAACTCGACGAGGATCGTGAGCAGCTTCGCCTGCTGCGTGGTCTTCGCCTTCTTCAGCTGCTTCGGGCTCTTGCCCGTCTTCAGCGACTTCGCCTCGGTCTTGGCCAGCTGCGCTGCGGCCTTCGGATTGCCCTGGGCGAACTTCTGGTCATGCGCGGCGGCCCGCTCGAAGGCCTTTCCGCTCACCGAGCGCTTCTGCTGACCGCTGGTGTCGGCGATGGGCGTGTCGGCGGGCACCTCGACGATGCTGTCGGTGCGCGGAGCGACGTAGTTCATGTAGTACTCGCCGGCTCCAATCTCGGGCGCCGCCATCGGCGTCCCGCTGTCGGGCGACGGAGCCGCCGTCGCGGTCGCGCCGCCGAAGGCCGTGAGGCCCGCGGCTGCGATCACGAAGGCGGACGTCGCGGCCACCGCGCGTCGTCGCGCTGGGGCAGTCCGTTGTGACATTGCTTCTCCCTCCGGACACCGTCGCGTAGGGGTTTCGCAACGGTGCGAATGACGCGCCCCGGTCGGAGCGCATATACGGGTCTACCTGTCGAAACGCTGAGAGGGAAGAGGAAACGCAGGAAATCTTGAGCCGACGCAAAGCAGAGGCTCAGCGCGTGGGCATTACTAGGAAGCCCTAGTTATTACTCGGACGGCCGCGTATCGTTGTCAGTGTGCCAAAGACGGCGCAGAGGAGTGTCACACAATGACTCGGATGATCCCCCACTTCATAGGCGGAAAGCACGTCGAACCCACCGGCAGCCGCATGGCCGACGTCTTCGAGCCGAGCACGGGCGCCGTGCAGGCCCGCGTCCCGCTCGCCACGACCGACGAGGTCCGCGCGGCGATCGACGTCGCCGAGGCCGCGCAGCCCGCCTGGGCCGCCACGAATCCGCAGAAGCGAGCGCGCGTGCTCATGCGCTTCGTCGATCTCGTGAACCGCGACATGGACGAGATCGCCCGCCTGCTCTCGAGCGAGCACGGCAAGACCTTCGACGATGCCAAGGGCGACGTGCAGCGCGGGCTCGAGGTCATCGAGTTCTGCATCGCCGCTCCGCACCTGCTCAAGGGCGAGTACTCCACCGGCGTCGGCACCGGCATCGACGTCTACTCCATGCGCCAGCCGCTGGGTGTCGTGGCCGGCATCACCCCGTTCAACTTCCCGGCCATGATCCCGCTGTGGAAGGCGGGGCCCGCCCTCGCATCCGGCAACAGCTACGTGCTCAAGCCGAGCGAGCGCGATCCCTCCGTGCCGGTGAAGCTGGCCGAGCTGTTCCTCGAGGCGGGCCTTCCGGCCGGCGTCTTCAACGTCGTGCACGGCGACAAGGAGGCGGTGGATGCCCTGATCACCGACCCCCGCATCCAGGCCGTGGGCTTCGTCGGATCCACCCCGATCGCCGAGTACATCTACACGACCGCGACCGCGAACGGCAAGCGCGCCCAGTGCTTCGGCGGCGCCAAGAACCACCTCATCGTCCTGCCGGATGCCGACCTCGATCAGGTCGCGGACGCCCTGATGGGCGCCGGTTTCGGGTCGGCGGGCGAGCGCTGCATGGCGATCTCGGTCGCGGTTCCGGTGGGGGAGGAGACGGCGGATGCCCTTGCCGCCAAGCTCACCGAGCGCGTCGCCGAGCTGAAGGTCGGGCCGTCGCTCGAGGAGGGCATGGACTACGGCCCGCTGATCACTCGCGACGCCGTGAACCGGGTCACCGGCTACATCCAGCAGGGCCTCGACGAGGGCGCCACGCTGCTCGCGGATGGCCGAGGGTTCTCGGTCGACGGCCACCAGGAGGGCTTCTATCTCGGCCCGACACTGTTCGACCACGTCACCACTGACATGGCGATCTATCGCGAGGAGATCTTCGGCCCGGTGCTCGTGATCGTGCGCGCCGCCGACTACGAAGAGGCGCTGGCCATGGCATCCGACCACGAATACGGAAACGGGGTGTCGATCTTCACCCGCGACGGCGACGCCGCGCGCGACTTCACCGCCCGCGTGAACGTGGGCATGGTCGGCGTGAACGTGCCCATCCCCGTGCCGATCGCGTACTTCACCTTCGGCGGCTGGAAGCGCAGCGGATTCGGCGACCTCAACCAGCACGGCACCGACGCGTTCCGCTTCTACACGAAGACCAAGACGGTGACGAGCCGCTGGCCCTCCCACGGGGTCCGCGACGGCGCGAGCTTCGTCATCCCCACGATGTCCTAGGAGCCGGAGCCATGACCATGATCGAACCGACCGCCGTCACCGCCGAGGAGCGCGAGGCGATCCTCGGCGCCGTGCGCGAATACGCCGAGACCGAGCTCGCCCCGCACGCGGCCGAGCGCGACGAGAAGCACATCTTCCCGCGGGAGTCGCTGCGTCGCGGCGGCGAACTGGGCCTGGGCGGCATCTACGTCGGCGAGCAGTTCGGCGGCACGGCCCTGAGCCGCACGGACACCATCGCCATCTTCGAGGAGCTCGCGAAGGGCGACCCCGCGGTCGCCGCGTACATCTCCATCCACAACATGGTGGCGTGGATGATCGACACCTACGGCGACGACGACCAGCGCGCGCAGTGGCTGCCGGCGCTGACCGCCATGCAGCAGTTCGGCGGCTACTGCCTGACCGAGCCGGGTGTCGGATCGGATGCCGCCAACCTCGCCACCAGCGCAGTTCGCGACGGCGACGACTACCTGATCACGGGTGTGAAGCAGTTCATCTCGGGTGCGGGCGAGGCCGGGGTCTACGTCGTCATGGCGCGCACCGGCGATCAGGGCTCGGGTGCGAAGGGCATCTCGGCGTTCCTCGTGCCCGGTGATACCGAGAACCTCAGCTTCGGCGCGAACGAGAAGAAGATGGGCTGGCACGCCCAGCCCACTCGCCAGGTCATCTTCGACGGAGTTCGGGTTCCGGCATCCGCCCTGCTCGGGGAGGAGGGGCGCGGCTTCGCGATCGCCATGTCGGCGCTCAACGGGGGCCGGCTGAACATCGCCGCCTGCTCGCTGGGGGGCGCGCAGTGGGCGATCGAGAAGGCGGTGCAGTACGTGCACGAGCGGGTCGCGTTCGGTGAGCCGCTCGCCGAGAAGCAGTCGATCCTGTTCGCGATCGCCGACATGCGCACCGAGCTGCAGGCCGCGCGCCTGATGGTGCGCGACGGTGCGCAGGCGGTCGACGAGAAGGCTCCGGATGCCACGATGCGCTGCGCCATGGCCAAGCGCTTCGCCACCGATGCGGGCTTCGAGGTCGCCAACCGGGCGCTGCAGCTGCACGGCGGCTACGGCTATCTGCAGGACTACGGCATCGAGCGGGTGGTGCGCGACCTGCGCGTGCACCAGATCCTGGAGGGGACGAACGAGATCATGCGACTCATCGTCGGACGCGAGATGCTGCGCCCGGCGGGCTCGGCGTCTATGCGGAGCGCATCATGACCCGCATCGCGTTCCTCGGGCTCGGGCACATGGGGCTGCCGATGGCCGTGAATCTCGTGCAGGCGGGGCACGACGTGCACGGGTTCGACCTCGTGCCCGCCGCGATCGACGCCGCGCGCGAGGCGGGCATGCCGGTCGCCGCCAGCGGTGCCCAGGCGGTGGCGGATGCCGAGGTCGTGATCACGATGTTCCCGGCCGGCAGGCACGTGATCGCCGCATACCAGGACGAGCTGCTCGCGGCCGCGCCGCCGGGGACCCTGTTCATCGAATCGTCGACCATCGCCGTAGACGAGGCGCGCACCGCGCACGAACTGGCGATCGCCGCGGGACACCGCAATGTCGACGCACCCGTCTCGGGCGGAGTGGTGGGCGCCGAGAACGGCACACTCGCTTTCATGGTCGGCGGCTCCGACGAGGACTTCGCCTCGGCGCTGCCGTTGCTCGAGGCGATGGGCAAGCGCATCGTGCACTGCGGCGGGCCGGGCCTCGGTCAGGCGGCGAAGGTGTGCAACAACATGGTCCTCGCGGTGTCGCAGATCGCGGTCGCCGAGGCGTTCGTGCTCGGCGAGCGACTCGGTCTCGAGCATCAGGCGCTCTTCGACGTCGTCTCACAGGCATCCGGTCAGTGCTGGTCGATCACGACCAACTGTCCGGTCCCTGGGCCGGTGCCGACCAGCCCGGCCAACCGCGACTACCAGCCCGGCTTCGCCGGAGCGCTCATGGCGAAGGATCTCGGGCTGGCCCTGCAGGCGATCGAGCAGACGGGGACGGATGCCAGGATGGGCCGCCTCGCTCAGCAGCTGTACGCCGCATTCGCCGAGGGCGAGGGTGCGGGCCGTGACTTCTCGGGCATCATCACCGACATCCGCGGGGGCACGGTCTGAGGGGGTCCGGATGCCGGCGGCTGGGCCCATATGGTCGCCTCGTGCGCGTGGATGCGGCCTTTCGGGCCCAGTAGGACCGGCGGAGCTGGGCCCACAAAGGTCGACTGGGCCCATGTGGTCGCCTCGTCCGCGTGGATGTGGCCTTAAGTCGGGCGCAGCGAAGGTAGCGTGGAGCACGTCGAGGTCTTCCGATGGTGAGTGTGAGAACTTCCATCCTGGAAGACCTCGACACCTCACCTGCCAACGCCGCGCGACCCGACCCACACTCTCAACTACGAAGAGCCGGTAACCTGTCGCGCATGGACGTACTCGTTATCGCAGGGGCTGCGTTGCTGGGCCTCGGTCTGACTATCTGGGCCGTGGGTGATCTACTCGGACAGCGAGCAAGGGCGACCAACCGCCGCAGGTGGCAGTAGCGCTGAGACTGGCCCTGTCGGAGGGTGGAGGCTCACAAAGCAGACTTGTCGTCAGTCCTGGACGTTGAATAGACGCAGGTAGTACCTCACAGCGGTGGCGTGATCGTCGTTCTCGGCAGCTTCCCTCGCTAGAGCTGACACACGAGCAGCCCCGTCAACAGCGAGTCTCGCCGCCACGGATGTTCCCAGGTCTGTCGTTCCTGTCGCGATGCGCCGACCATAGCCGGTTGGATCATTCATTGTCACGCAGCACACCCTCGGCACCGCACTTGCGGCACCACGGGTCCGGACCGACGACACGGCACTGGATGACCGCCCGATCAGGATCGAGTCGCTGCCCGACAGCTTCGAGCCCGAGCTCGTCGAGGCGGCAGAACGTGGTCAAGTCGGGCGCAGCGAAGGTAGCGTGGAGCACGTCGAGGTCTTCCGATGGTGAGTGTGAGAACTTCCATCCTGGAAGACCTCGACACCTCACCCCGCCAACGCCGCGCGACCCGACCCACACTCTCAACTACGAAGAGCCCCCATATGGCCGCCTCGCCCGCGTGGATGCGGCCATATGGGACCAGCGGCAGAAGGGTCGACGACCTGCCGCACCTCGGCGGGCGGCTGCGACGCCGTGGCGACCTGAGATACTGGAGGCGCCGCGATGTGGCGGCGGGAGGGGAGCGACATGTCCGAGTACGAGACGATCCTTGTCGAACAGCGAGGACGGGTGGGCTGGATCACCCTCAACCGGCCGGAGGCGCTGAACGCGCTGAACGGCCAGGTTTCCGAGGAGGTCGCGGCTGCGGCATCCGCCTTCGATGCCGACGACAGCGTCGGCGCGATCGTGGTGACCGGCTCGGAGCGCGCGTTCGCCGCGGGCGCCGACATCAAGGAGATGGAGTCGAAGACCGGCGCCGAGATGCTCGACACCGACCACTTCGGCGCGTGGACTCGCTTCGCCGCGGTGCGGACGCCCGTGATCGCCGCCGTATCGGGCTACGCCCTCGGCGGTGGCTGCGAGCTGGCGATGATGTGCGACATCATCCTCGCCGCCGACACTGCCACGTTCGGCCAGCCCGAGATCAACCTCGGCGTCGTGCCGGGCATGGGCGGTACGCAGCGGCTCATCCGCGCGGTCGGGTACTACAAGGCTGCCGAGCTCATCCTGTCGGGTCGACTGATCAAGGCCGACGAGGCGGAGCGCATCGGGCTCGTCTCGCGCGTGGTTCCCGCGGCCGACCTGCTCGATGAGGCGACCGCGCTCGCCGAGACGATCGCCTCGAAGTCGCTGCCGTCGCTGTACGCCGCCAAGGCGACGCTGGATGCCGCGATGGAGACCACCCTCGCAGCCGGCCTCGACGTCGAGAAGCGTCAGTTCGCCGCGCTGTTCGACACGGCGGATCAGAAGGAGGGGATGGCCGCGTTCCGTGAGAAGCGCCCCCCTCATTTCCAACACCGATGAGCATCGCCATGGAAGCGCTGCCTGACGACGACGACCTGACCCTCTCCGAAGCCGACCGCCGCGACCTCGTGCAGTGGACGGTGGCATGCGCCGAACGGATGCTGCCGCTGTTCCTCGCCGAGCGCCCGCACGACCCGCGTCCACGAGAGGCGCTGGATGCCGCAGAGGCGTTCCTGCGCGGTGAGCTCAGCATCGACGAGGTGCGTGAGCGGGCGTTCGCCTGCCATGCCGCGGCCCGGGAATCGACGGACGCGAACGCCATCGCCGCGGCGCGCGTGTGCGGTCAGGCGGCGGCCGTCGCCCACATGGCCGGGCATGCCCGGCAGGTTCCGCGGTACACGGCGAAGGCGTTCCCCGGGGACCGATCGCGTCGCGACGAGGAACTCGCCTGGCAGCGGATGCGCGTGCCTGAGCGCTTCGACCACTACGTCTACGAGGGCGACTGACGCCCGCGTATCGCGCACCGGCGGCCGGATGCCCGGCCAGGTCTCGCGAGACTTGCGTTTCAGCATGAGACAGCGCTCCGGGAGCTCGGTCTCGTGCCGGAACGGAAGTCTCGCCGGTGTGTGCCCCGCCGAGCGGTGCGGTCAGTTGCAGGATCAGACGGCGGTGCGCAACTCGGCGAGTGCCTTCTCGAGACGGCGCTGACGGGTGGCACCCTGCTTCGCGTCGGCGATCGAACGGGCGATCTCCTTCCGGCGCGAGTACGAGAGTCGCTCGAAGGCGGCGCGTGCCACCGGATCCGCCTGAAGCGCCGCGGCGAGCACCTCGGGCACGTCGACGGTGCGCTCACCGGCATCCGGGGCGATGACCACGTCGAACTCGTCGCCGAGTTCGACGCCCATCTCGGCGCGCACCGCCTTGCTGAACCCGATGAGGTTCTTGCCACCCATGCGGGCGAGGCGCAGTCGAGCCGATCGATCGCCGATCGTCACCACGACCGGAAACGCCTTCGCGTCGCTCAACGCCGCCACCTGGTCGTCGTCGAGCACGATGGCTCCGGCCGGGCCCATCGGCTCGAGAACGGTGTGCAGCGTCAGCTCGCTCATGCCGGTCAGCTTAGGAGCCGTTGCGCTCTCTCGCGTCGAATCGCTCGAATTGCGCCGTTCCTGCCGGATCCGGTGCCAAATGAGCGATTCGAACGCCGGGGGTCAGGCGAAATAGGCGCTGATCGCATCGTCGCGCTCTGTGATCACCCGGATCAGGTGACGGCGCACGGCGGCGGCATCCACGACTCGCCCCAGCGGGCCGAGCGGAGAGCGGAAGTCGATCGTGTCGCGCATGAGAGTGGCGCCGTCGAGAGGCACGAACTCGTGCGTGTGCACGAACGACCCGAACGGTCCGCGAACCTGGCGGTCACGGAAGCGACGGGGGCGATCGACGTCGAACACGAGCGAGGTCATCCGGAACCGCAGACCGAAGTGCCGGGCGCTCCAGGTGATCTGCTCACCTTCCTCGAGGTGGCCCGACGTGCGTCCCGATGCCACGCGCTCGCCGTGCGAGCGCTGCGACGCGAGGTGCAGGCCCACGTCGAGCGAGACGTCGAACACCTCTTCCGGCGGCGCGGGGATGACGCGCTCGAGAGTGAACGACGGCATCAGAGCGGGTCGGGAAGCGGCCTCGGGTCGGCGAAGTCGCCGGCGTTCTTGCGCAGCCGGGCGACGATGCCGACCAGGGATGCCGCATCGTCGGCGTCGAGGCCGGGGGAGGAGAACACCTCGGTGTTCAGCGCTGCGGTGGCGCGTTCGACGAGGTCGCGACCGGACTCGGTGAGGGTCAGCAGCGCGGCGCGTCCGTCATGCGGATGCGGGTCGCGGCGCACCAGGCCGTCGCGCACCAGGCGCTCGGCGGTGCTGGTGACGCTGGTCGCGTGCACCTGCAGCCGGGCGACGACGCTCGAGAGCGGCAGTGTGCCGGTGCGGCTGAACGCGAGCAGTCGCAGCACCTCGTAGCGGGCGAAGGTGACCTCGAAGGGCTTCAGGGCGGCATCCACCCGCGCCAGCAGCAGCTGCTGCGCGCGCATGACCGACGTCACCACGGCCATGCCCTCCGCCGCGTCGGTCCAGCCGTGCGCGAGCCACTGCCTCTTCGCCTCGGCGAGAGGATCGATGGGAAGGGGGCGGGGGCGGGCCATACGTCAACGCTATCGGCAAGCCGCCCCGCACGAGAGCGAGACTGAGTATCATAAGATGTGACACCTGATTCCAGAAGATCGCGCGGGTAGGATCGAACCTGCGCGAAGGAGGTTCGATGAAGATCTACGTCCTGGTGAAGGAAGTGCCCGACACCTACGGAGACCGCAAGCTCGATCTCGAGACCGGTCTGGCCGATCGAGCGGCAGGCGATGTCGTGCTCGACGAGATCACCGAGCGAGCGCTCGAAGTCGCGCTCTCGTACGCCGACAAGAACCCCGGCACCGAGGTCGTGAGCCTGTCGATGGCTCCGGAATCGGCCACCGCATCCGTTCGCCGGTCACTCGCCATCGGCGCAGGCTCCGCAGTCCACGTCGTCGACGACGAGCTGCGGGGAGCCGACCTGACCCTCACGGCGGAGGCGCTCGCCGCCGCGATCCGTCGCGGCGAGCCCGACCTGGTCATCACCGGCAACCTCTCCACCGACGGCGTGGGCGGTGTCATCCCCGCCATGCTGGCCGAGCACCTCGGCTGGGCGCAGGCGACCGCGCTCAGCGCGGTCGAGATCGGTGACGGGCAGCTGACCGGCACCCGCACCGGCGACGCGGGCACGCAGGACGTCACTGTGCCGCTGCCGGCCGTCATCTCCATCACCGAGGCGCTTCCGGATGCCCGGTTCCCCAACTTCAAGGGCATCATGGCCGCCAAGAAGAAGCCCCTCGAGGTGCTCTCGCTGGCCGACCTGGGCGTCTCGGCGGACCCGGCACTCGCCCCCCGCACGATCATGACGAGTGTCGCGGAGAAGCCGGCGCGCGCCGCTGGCGTCAAGATCACCGACGAGGGCGACGCGGCGGCGCAGCTCGTCGAATTCCTCGCGCAGAACAGGCTGGTGTGACATGGCGTACCCCGAGAAGTCGATCCTCGTCCTCGTCGATGTCGACCCGTCCGGCGCTGCAGCCAGCAGCACCGCGGCGCTCATCGGCGCGGCCTCGACGATCGGAGCGCCCGTGGCGCTCATCGTCGGCGGCGGCCAGGACGCCACCGATGCCGCGGCGGCGGCCGGCGCGCAGGTCGTGCTCACGGCACCCGGCGACCCGTTGTCGCTGACCGTTCCCGTCGTCGACGCCCTGCAGGCCGCCCACCGCCAGGTGCAGCCTGACGCCGTGCTCATCTCGAACTCGATCGCCGGTCGGGATGTCGCGGGCCGCTTCGCCGTGCGCGAGAAGCTCGCTCTCTCGGTCGACGCGGTCGGCGTCTCGCGCGACGACGAGGGCGTGACGGCCCAGCACTCCGTCTACGGCGGCTCGTACCTCACCGATTCCGCGCCCACCTTCGGCGCGCCCGTGATCACCATCCGCCAGGGTGCCGTCGACACACGTGCCGAGGCGGTCGCCTCGCCCGTGGTCGAGGAGCTGTCGGTCACGGCATCCGGCGCCGCAGCCGCGACCGCAGGCGACATCGCCGCCGAGGCGAAGACCTCGTCGCGGCCCGAGCTGCGCGGAGCCACCCGGGTCGTCTCGGGCGGTCGCGGCCTGGGATCGAAGGAGAAGTTCGTGCTGGTCGAGCAGCTGGCCGACGCGCTCGGCGCGGCGATCGGCGCCTCGCGTGCTGCGGTGGATGCCGGATACATCCCCTACGCGCACCAGGTCGGGCAGACCGGCGTGTCGGTCTCGCCGCAGCTGTACATCGCGCTCGGCATCTCGGGTGCGATCCAGCACCGCGCCGGCATGCAGACCGCGAAGACCATCGTCGCGATCAACAAGGACGGCGACGCCCCGATCTTCGACGTCGCCGACTTCGGCATCGTCGGTGACGTGTTCACCGTGGTGCCGCAGCTGATCGAGGCGCTCGAAGCCCGGAAGAAGTGACCATGGCCGCAACCATCCGCCGCGGCCTTCCGCGGGTGAAGGGCGGCGAGCCGTGGCCTCCCGCCACCGAGATCGAGGCGCCGATTCCGGCGGCCGCAGAGTCGACCGCTGCGGCGCCGAGCGCCGCGGATGCCGCCGCGCCCGCCACCTCGTCGCCCGAAGACGCGGCGGCGTCGACGACCGACGGCGTGGTCGCCACTCCGGCTGCGCCTGCCGTCGCCTCGGCTCCGGTCGCCTCGGCTCCGGATGCCGCTGCCACTGCCGGCGTGCGCCTGCGGCGCGGGCTTCCTCGTGTGGCGGGCGGTGAGCCCTGGCCTCCCGCGGACGCTGCGGCCGCGGCATCCGCAGCCCCTGTTTCGCCTGCCGCCGCCCCGAGCGCTGTGTCGGCTGCTGCGGCGCCGGCGGGCACGGACACGACATCACCCACGCGCGAAGCATCCCCTGGTGAAGAGAAGGTGACGTCGGCGACAGGCGCTGCGCTCGCCGCGCAGACCGCCGCTCCCGCGTCGGGGGATGCCGGTGGCGCGGTGCGCCGGGGACTCCCGCGCGTCGCCGGAGGGGAGCCGTGGCCGCCGGCCGGCACCTTCGCCGCGATCGCCGGCGCCGCGATCGCCGGCGCCTCAACCGCCGGCGCCGAAGCCGCCGCGTCACCGGCAGCACCCGCCTCCACCGAGGCGCCCACGGCCGCGACGAGCGAAGCGACCGCTGACCAGGAGGTCGCCCTCGCAGCATCCAAGTCCGACATCTCCACCCCGCTGTCGTTCCCGCGCAGTGTCTGGCCGGGCCGCGCGCCGCGGCACGCGGCCGCACCCCTGCCCGAACCATCTCCGCTGCGGCCGACCTGGCCGCAGGCCATCGGCGGGCTGCTGGGCCTGGCGGGCCTCGGCCTGCTGGCCGTCGCCGGGGTGTTCCTCGTACGCGCCTTCCTCAGCACTTCGTTCATGCAGGACTTCCTCGCGACGTACCCGGGTGAGTACCACCCGGCCGTCGCGGTCGAGCCGGGCTTCGCCCCGTGGACGAACTGGGCGCACTTCTTCAACATCTTCCTGATGGTGCTGATCATCCGCTCGGGACTGCGCGTGCGCAGCGAGAAACGACCCACCGTGTTCTGGACTCCGCGCCGCGACAGCAAGGGCAAGATCAGCCTGACGCTGTGGTTCCACCAGGCGCTCGACCTGCTGTGGATCATCAACGGCGTCATCTTCGTCGTGCTGCTCGTCACCACCGGTCACTGGGCGCGCATCGTGCCGACGAGCTGGGAGGTCTTCCCGAACGCGCTGTCGGCGGGGCTGCAGTACGTCTCGTTCGACTGGCCGACCGACAACGGCTGGGTGAACTACAACGCCCTGCAGCAGCTGGCCTACTTCGTCACGGTGTTCGTCGCCGCGCCGCTCGCGATCGTCACCGGATTCCGGATGTCGGGGCTGTGGCCGAAGAATGCCGAGAAGCTGTCGAAGGCATACCCGGTCGAATGGGCTCGCGCGCTGCACTTCCCGGTGATGCTGTACTTCGTCGCGTTCATCATCGTGCACGTCGCGCTCGTGTTCCTCACCGGGGCGCTGCGCAACCTCAACCACATGTTCGCCGCGCAGGGATCGGTCGACGGCATCGCGTACGCGGATGTGTGGACCGGGTTCTGGGTGTTCGTGCTGGCGATGGCGGTCGTCGCCGGCGGCTGGTTCGCCGCCCGTCCGCTGGTGCTGGCTCCGATCGCCAAGCTGTTCGGGCAGGTGTCCGGCCGCTGATCCGGCATCCGTCTGCTCCTATCGTCCGCGCCCCCTCTGGTCCCTGTGATCCGGAGGGGGCGCGAACGTTCAGAGGGGACGAGGATTGCGTCTCCGCGCAAGAACCGGACTTCTTGATCGTCCATAAGGCGGAATGCGCCTCGTTCCTTCCGTCTCGCTCAGTAGTGTGAGCGCAGCCGGCGAAGTCGCCGGATGGAGAGGATCGCGATGTCGCGGATCGGAATCGTGCAGGAGCAGCCGGACGAGGCGCGGGTCGCCGCGACCCCGGCGACCGTGCAGACGTTGATGAAGCTCGGCCACGAGGTGGTCGTCGAACAGGGCGCAGGCGCGCGCGCCTCGTACCCCGACGAGGAGTACGTGCGCGCGGGTGCCCGGCTGGTCTCCGCTGAACAGGCGTGGGCGAGCGAGGTGGTGCTGAAGGTCAACCCGCCGACGGATGCCGAGACCGCCCGCCTCGCCGACGACTCCACCCTCATCGGGCTGCTCTCGCCGGCGCTGCGCCCCGAGCTCGTCGAGTCGCTCGCACAGCGGGGCATCACCGCCCTGGCGCTCGACGCCGTGCCGCGTATCTCGCGCGCGCAGTCGATGGACGTGCTCAGCTCTATGGCCAACATCGCCGGCTATCGTGCGGTCGTCGAGGCGGCGCACGAGTTCGGCCGCTTCTTCACCGGCCAGGTCACGGCGGCGGGCAAGGTGCCTCCGGCGAAGGTGCTCATCGCGGGCGCCGGCGTCGCGGGTCTCGCCGCGATCGGCGCGGCGTCCAGCCTCGGCGCGATCGTGCGCGCCACCGATCCGCGTCCCGAGGTCGCCGACCAGGTGCGGTCGGTCGGCGGCACCTATCTCGCCGTCGACGTGCAGGTCGAGAGGTCGACCGACGGGTACGCGAAGGCCACCAGTGCCGACTACGACCGCCGCGCCGCGGAGATGTACACCGAGCAGGCCGCCGACGTCGACATCATCATCACCACCGCGCTCATCCCCGGGCGGGCGGCGCCCCGGCTGATCACCGCCGCAGACGTCGCGCTCATGACTCCAGGCAGTGTCATCGTCGACATGGCGGCTGCCCAGGGCGGCAACGTCGAGGGGTCCGTCGCCGGCGAGCGGGTCGTGACCGAGAACGGCGTGATCATCCTGGGATACACCGACCTGGCGTCGCGCCTGGCGACCCAGGCATCCCAGCTCTACGGCACCAACGTCGCCAACCTCGTCGCCCTGCTCACCCCGAACAAGGACGGCGCACTCACGATCGACTTCGACGACGTCGTGCAGCGCTCGGTCACCGTCGTGAGAGACGGCGAGATCACGTGGCCACCGCCCCCGGTGCAGGTCGCGGCGGCGCCCGCGGCATCCGCTCCGAAGGCCGAACCCGCACCCGTCCCCGAGAAGAAGCCGATGACCGCCGGGAAGAAGGCCGGGCTCATCGTCGCCGGCATCGCGGCGCTGTTCCTTGTGAACGCGTTCGCGCCCGCACCGCTGCCGCAGCACTTCACCGTGCTGATGCTCTCGGTCGTGATCGGCTTCTACGTGATCGGCAAGGTGCACCACGCGCTGCACACGCCGCTCATGTCGGTCACCAACGCCATCTCCGGCGTCATCATCGTCGGCGCGATGCTGCAGATCACCGACGCGAACCCCGTCGTGCAGGTCGTCGCGGCAGTCGCGGTGCTGGTCGCCAGCATCAACATCTTCGGAGGCTTCGCGGTGACCCGGCGGATGCTCAGCATGTTCACCCTCGGTGCGACGAAGGGAGCCGGCAAGTGAGCGTCGCCGCCTTCGCCGCCGCCGCGTACATCGTCGCGGCACTGCTCTTCGTCCTCAGTCTCGCCGGTCTCAGCCGGCACGAATCAGCCCGCGCGGGCGTGATCTACGGCATCGCCGGGATGGCGATCGCGCTGGGCGCGACCCTGGCACTCACCCTCGCCGACGCCTGGGGTGAGCCCGGGGCGACCCTCGGCCTCGGCCTGCTCGGCGCGGGCGTGCTGATCGGTGCGGCGATCGGGCTGTGGCGCGCCAGGGTCGTGCAGATGACCGAGATGCCCGAGCTGATCGCCCTGCTGCACAGCTTCGTCGGCCTTGCTGCCGTGCTCGTCGGCTGGAACGGGCACCTCGCGCACGCGCCGATCCCGCCGCAGCTCGTCGACATCCACAACGCCGAGGTGTTCATCGGCGTCTTCATCGGCGGTGTGACCTTCACCGGGTCGATCGTGGCGTACCTCAAGCTGTCGGCGAAGATGTCGTCGCGCCCGCTGATGCTGCCCGGCAAGAACGTGCTGAACGTCGGCGCGCTCGTCGCCTTCGTCGCGCTGACCGTCTGGTTCGTCGTCGATCAGCAGCTCTGGCTGCTGATTGCCGTCACGGCGCTGGCGTTCGCGCTCGGCTGGCACCTGGTCGCCTCGATCGGCGGGGGTGACATGCCCGTCGTCGTGTCGATGCTGAACAGTTACTCGGGGTGGGCGGCGGCCGCCGCCGGCTTCCTGCTGAACAACGACCTGCTCATCGTCACCGGTGCCCTGGTCGGATCGTCCGGTGCGTACCTGTCATACATCATGTGCCGGGCGATGAACCGCTCGTTCCTGTCGGTCATCGCCGGAGGGTTCGGGATCGTGGCGTCCGCCTCCTCCGACGCCGAGCACGGCGAATACCGGGAGATCACCGCGGGAGCCGCCGCGGCGATGCTCTCGGCGGCCACCAGCGTCATCATCACCCCCGGGTACGGCATGGCCGTCGCGCAGGCCCAGTACCCCGTCGCCGACCTCGTCGCGCGGTTGCGCGAACGCGGCGTGCAGGTGCGCTTCGGCATCCATCCCGTCGCCGGACGCCTGCCCGGGCACATGAACGTGCTGCTGGCCGAGGCGAAGGTGCCGTACGACATCGTGCTCGGCATGGACGAGATCAACGACGACTTCGCGTCGACCTCCGTCGTGCTCGTGATCGGCGCGAACGACACCGTGAACCCGGCCGCGGCGGAGGATCCGGGAAGCCCGATCGCCGGGATGCCCGTGCTGCACGTCTGGGAGGCCGAGAACGTCATCGTGTTCAAGCGCTCGATGGCGGCCGGCTATGCGGGCGTGCAGAACCCGCTGTTCTTCCGCGACAACGCGCAGATGCTGTTCGGTGACGCGAAGGAGCGGGTGGAGGACATCATCCGCGCCCTGTGACACGGTCGCGGCGCCCGTCCGCGAGGCTGTTCTGCCGACACCCCCGGTAGTCGCCGAGACCCCCAGCTGCGAGCGTCCACAGCCAGGGGTCTCGGCGCGAACCAGGGGTCTCGGCGAAGGGGGCGAGGCCGTCAGGGCCTGACGAAGCGGACCTCGGTGAGCTTCTCGCCCAGGAACGGCTCGGTGTGGCTCTCGCCGTCGAGGGTGAACCCGTTGCGCTGATAGAACCGATGCGCGCGCGGGTTGTCTTCGGCCACCCACAGGTAGCACGGCTCGCTCTCGTAGACGGCGGCATCGAACAGCTTCTGGCCGACGCCGGTGCCGTGGTACGCGTCGAGCAGGTAGATGAAGTACAGCTCGCGCAGTGCCGGGGCATCCTTGTCGCGGGCGGGACCCGAGCCCACGAAGCCGACGATCTCCCCATCGACCAGAGCCGCGCTCATACGGAAGTCGTCACCCTGGCGAGCCCAGTTCGTCCACAGCTCGGCCATGCGCCGAGGTGAGATGCGCTCGAGGGCGGCCTTGCTGATCAGGTGGTCGTAGGTCTCGTGCCAGCACTGCGCGTGCACGCGGCCCAGAGCCTCCGCATCGACATCGCGGACGGGACGGACGATGATCTCGGTATGGGCTTCGGTGCTCATGTGCGTGACTCTACGCGCCGCTGTCGCGGAGGTGAAATCGGCGACAGACACGTGTGCGCGCATGTCGTGACCAGCCAACGAAGTTGGGCGATCCCTCGTGGATCACTACTATCGCCCCTTGTGAACGTGATCTGGCGCACCCTCCTCGTCATCCTCCAGGCGCGACGGCGCACGCGCCGCGACGGCGCGCTCGAGCCTTCGGCGGTCAGCCGCATCCGGCTCACGACGCTGCCGACCGACATCGACATCCTGCGGCACATGAACAACGGCCGCTACCTGTCGCTGTTCGACCTCGGGCGCTGGGACCTGCTGATCCGCACCGGGCTGTTCGACGCGATGAACTCGCGCGGCTGGTACGCGGTCGTCTCGAGCGAGACGGTCACCTTCCGCAAGTCGCTGGAGCTGTGGCAGCGCTTCGACGTCGAGTCGCGCTTCGTCGGCCACGACGACAAGGCGGTCTTCCTCGAGCACCGCGCCGTGGTCGACGGCGAGGTGTACGCGCGGGTGATCGTGAGCTCGCGGATGCTGCGCCGCAGCGGCGGCATCGTAACCAACGAGGAGCTGTTCGCGGCCGTCGGAAAGCCTGCCGGCCTGCCGGAGGTCGAGCCGTGGATCCACGACTGGGCCTCGGCCTCGGCGCTGCCCTCGACGAAGAAGCCGGCGCCCAGCGTCTGGCGCTGACGGCCTCAGCCTCGCGGGTTCGGACGCGGAGGGTGGCGGCATCCAGCATCCGGATGCAAAAATAGAGGTGGCGTGCCTGTGTCGCATCTTCCCCGTGCTCCCGTCGAGGAGTGGGTCGAACTTCCGCCAGGCCCCTGGACAGCGTCCGCCGCACCTTCTTGAGGAGCACTCATGTCCACGCCTGAAACCGCCACGATCGCCGGCACCCCGGTGGCCACTCGCACCGCGCACCACCGTCGTTACCTGATGTGCCGGCCCGAGCACTTCACGGTCAACTACTCCATCAACCCGTGGATGGAGCCCGCACGCCCCACCGACACCGCCAACGCCGTCGCGCAGTGGCAGAAGCTGTACGACCTGTACCTCGAGCTGGGCCACGAGGTCGAGCTCATCGAGCCGCTCGCCGGCTACCCCGACATGGTCTACACCGCCAACGGCGGATTCGTGATCGGCGGGCGCGCCTATGTGCCCGAGTTCCGGTTCGTCGAGCGTCAGGGCGAGGCGCCCGCCTTCGCCGACTGGTTCCGCGCCAACGGCTTCGACACCGTCATGCCGGAAGAGGTCAACGAGGGCGAGGGCGACTTCCTGCTCGTCGGCGACGTGATCCTGGCCGGCACCGGCTTCCGCTCGACCGGCGACAGCCACCGTGAGGTGGGCGAGGTCTTCGGCCGCGAGGTCGTCTCGCTCACCCTGATCGATCCCCGCTTCTACCACCTCGACACAGCCATCGCGGTGCTCGACCCGGTGCAGGGCGTCGAGAACGGCGGACCGGAGCGCGCGAACATCGCGTACCTCCCCGGCGCGTTCGACGACGCCAGCCGCGCGATCCTCGAGGAGCGCTTTCCGGATGCGATCCTCGTCAGCGACGAGGACGGCTCTGTGTTCGGCCTGAACTCCGCCAGCGACGGCTACAACGTGATCATCTCGCCGCGGGCGAAGGGCTTCGAGAAGCAGCTGCGCGAGCGCGGCTACAACCCGATCACCGTCGACCTGTCGGAGCTGCTGCTCGGCGGCGGCGGCATCAAGTGCTGCACTCTCGAACTGCGGGGTGCATGATGTCGACCGTGGAGACTGAGGACGTGCTGCGCGGAGCAGCGGGCCCCGAGCCCCACGTCGCCGAGAACTACCACCCGCTGCCCGTCGTCGTCGCCGAGGGCGACGGCGTGTGGGTGACGGATGCCGACGGCAAGCGCTACCTCGACCTTCTCGCCGCATACTCGGCCGTGAACTTCGGCCACCGGCATCCGGAGATCGTCGAGGCGCTCGTCGCGCAGCTGGGTCGCATCACGCTCACCAGCCGCGCCTTCATGAACGACCAGCTCGAGCCGTTCGCCGCCGCGCTCGCCGAACTGTGCGGCAAAGACCTCGTGCTGCCGATGAACACCGGCGCCGAAGCGGTCGAGACCGGCATCAAGGTCGCGCGCGCGTGGGGCTACCGGGTCAAGGGCATCGCCGAGGGCAGGGCGCGCATCATCGTCGCGGCCGGAAACTTCCACGGCCGCACGACCACGATCATCAGCTTCAGCGACGACGAGCAGGCGCGCGACGACTTCGGACCGTACACGCCCGGTTTCGACACGGTGCCGTACGGGGATGCGGATGCCATCGCCGCCGCGATCACCGATGACACCGCCGCGGTGCTCATCGAGCCGATCCAGGGCGAGGGCGGCGTGATCATCCCGCCCGAGGGCTACCTGCGCCGGGTGCGCGAGATCTGCGACGAGAAGAACGTGCTGTTCATCGCCGACGAGATCCAGTCGGGGCTCGGTCGGGTCGGCGAGACCTTCGCGTGCGACCGCGAGGGAATCGTGCCCGACCTGTACCTGCTCGGCAAGGCCCTCGGCGGTGGCATCCTGCCCGTCTCGGCCGTCGTCGGCGACCGTGACGTGCTGGGGGTCATCCGCCCCGGCGAGCACGGCTCGACCTTCGGCGGCAACCCGCTGGCGGCAGCGGTGGGCCGGAAGGTCGTCGAGATGCTGAGCACCGGCGAGTTCCAGGATCGGGCCCGGAAGCTGGGGGCTCACCTGGCGACCGACCTCGAGCCGCTCATCGGCCACGGAGTCACCGCGGTGCGCATCGCCGGACTGTGGGCGGGCGTCGACATCGACCCGGCCTTCGGCACCGGTCGCGAGGTCGCCGAGAAGCTGCGCGAGCGGGGTGTGCTCGTCAAGGACACGCACGGTCAGACGATCCGCGTCGCGCCGCCGCTGGTGATCCGGGCGACCGAGCTCGACTGGGCCGTCGAGCAGCTGCGCCTCGTGCTCGCGGGCTGACACCCCGCCCGCACCCATCAGGAGACGGTCGCCCTGCCGCGATCATCTCGGCGGCGATCGACTGCACCGCGGCCGCGGTTCGCGGAGCGCTCTGCGGCGTAGAGGTCGCGGAACGCTGCGCTGCGCACCAGCACGGGGTCAGTCGTTCAGGAACGGCCCGGTGTCCTGCTGGCGGGCCTCCGGATCGTCGAGGCCCGCCAGCTCGTCCTCGGCGATCAGCTGATCGACGTCGCGGGTCGACGGGGTGGCGTCGACGTGACTCTCGGCCGAGAGCGCACCCGGCGTCGCCCGCGCGGGGTCGGACGGCGCGACGGGCAGCCGGAACGTACGCTGCACGCGGCGCACCCATCGGGGCTGAGCGCCGAACACACCCGTGGCGTCGTGCGCCTCGACCTCGAGCCCGTAGTAGTCGCCGATCTTGTCGATGAACTGGGCCCGCTCGGCCTTCGCGTAGGCGCGGCGCTCACGGCTGAACGCGACGACCGTCGACCAGCACATCAGCAGCATGACGACACTGAACGGCAGCGCGATCATGATCGCCGCGGTCTGCAGCGCGGTCAGCCCACCCGAGAGAAGCAGCGCGATCGCGAGCAGCGCGGTGACCGCGACGAAGAAGATGCGGATCCAGCGCTTGGGCTCCGGCTCGCCGCCGGTGGCGATCATGCCCATCACCAGCGCGCCGGAGTCGGCGGAGGTGATGAAGAAGATCGCCAGGAGCAGGATCGCGCCGATGCTCACGATCGTCGATCCGGGCACGTTCTGCAGCAGGGCGAACAGGGCGCCCTGCAAGTCGACCGTCCCGTCGGCACCGGTGAGCGTGCCGGGCTCCCTGAGCTCGAGGGCGAGGGCGGATCCGCCCAGCACGGCGAACCACAGGATGCCGAGCAGCGTCGGCACGAGGATCACGCCGACCACGAACTCGCGCACCGTGCGGCCCTTCGACACCCGCGCGATGAAGATGCCGACGAACGGCGCCCACGAGATCCACCAGCCCCAGTAGAACGAGGTCCACGAGGCCTGCCACTGCTCTCCCGCCGCCCCCTGATAGGCGCTGACGTTGAACGAGAGTCCGACGAAGTTCTGCACGTAGTACCCGATCGACTGCACGAAATCGCGCAGCAGGAACTCGGTGGGCCCCACCGCCAGCAGATAGACGACGAGGATGCCCGCGAGCACGAGGTTCGCGTTCGAGAGCCACTTCATGCCCTTGGTCACGCCCGACAGCACCGACATGAGCACGAACACCGAGATCACCAGGATGAGGATCACCTGGGTCGTCTCGTCGGGGTCGGCGATGCCGGCCGAGTGCAGGCCGGCGCTCATCTGCAGCACGCCGAGGCCGAGCGAGGTGGCGACGCCGAACAGCGTGCCGACCAGGGCGATCACGTCGATCGCGTGGCCCCAGCCGCCCTCGACCTTCTTGCCGAGCAGCGGCTCGAGGGTCCAGCGGATCGAGATCGGACGACGGCGGCGGTGGATGGCGTAGGCGAGCGCGAGGCCGATCACGACGTAGATCGACCACGCGTGCACGCCCCAGTGCAGATAGGTCTGGCCCAGCGCCGCCTGCGCGAGCTGGGCGGGCGTGCCCTCGACTCCGGGGCGCGGGTTCGTGAAGTGAGACAGCGGCTCGCTGACGCCGTAGAACACGAGCCCGATGCCCATGCCCGCGGCGAACAGCAGCGCGAACCAGCTCATCGCCGAGAACTCCGGCTCTTCGTCGTCGCGGCCGAGCTTGATGTCGCCGAATCGGCTGAAGCCCATGAACAGGCAGAACGCGACGAAGAAGGCGGCGATCAGCACGTAGTACCAATTGAACGCGTTGACGATGCTCGTCTGCACCGCCTGGAACGCCGTCTCGGCGACACCGGGCAGCAGCAGGGCGAACAGCGCGAATGCGAGGACGATGATGGCTGCCGGCCAGAAGACCCACCGGAGCACCTGGGGGGTGCGCTCGGCGGTGGGCGCGCTCGACCCCGACAACTCTCTGCTTTCGCTCATGCCGCCACGGTACCGGGATCCGACGGCGTCACGCGGGCGTGTCGTCGGGGTCGAGCGACTTCAGCGCGTCGCGCTCGACGGCGGTGTCCGCTGTCAGCTGGTCTTCGGTGTTCTGGTCGCCGCCCAGCGGGGCACCGTCGCCGACGGATTCGGGAGCGTCGTCGCCGGGTCCGGTGCCGGCGGCTTCGTCGGCAGGTTCGGACGCGTCGTCGGCCGGTGCGTCCGGCTCTGCCTGCGTGGCGTCCTGCTGGCGCGGCAGACCGCTGCCGAGCGGATCGTGTCCGGGGACGTGCGGATGCTGACCGTCGGAGGAGCCGTACATCGGGGTCTGCTCGTTCATGCCCGAGAAGGTATTCCGAGACGCTGGCGGCTCATACCCCCTTGACAGCGCGCGGCCGGCGCAGGAGACGCCGGGCCGGTCAGGCCTCGTCGTCGCGGGGGTCGGCGAGCCGGATCGGGGTGGCAGTGGTGGGGTGGTCGTCGAACGAGCCGGGATCCATGGCGCGGATGACGGACAGAGGTCGGGTCTCGTCGAGCGTCAGCCGGAATCGCCGTCCGTCGCGGCGGCGCAGTCGGCCCGACCACAGCATCCACCCCACGCCGATGCCGAAGGCGACGATCCCCGCGATCCCGCCGACGGTGATCGCCGTTCGCGCGGAGAAGGTGTCGACGATCCACCCGGCGATCGGAGCGCCGATCGGAGTGGACCCCATGATCACCGCCATGTAGAGCGCCAGCACGCGGCCGCGCAGCGCCGCGTCGGTCGTGGTCTGCACGTACCCGTTGGCGGTGGTGAGCATCGAGACCGTCGAGAAGCCGACGAGGACCAGTACCGCGGCGTACGTCGGGTAGGTGGGCATGGCGGCAGAGACGACGGATGCCACACCGAACCCTCCCGCGGCGATCACGAGCACCCGCACCCGGGCCCGATCGCGGCGGGCCGCGAGCAGAGCGCCGGCCAGCGAGCCGATCGCGAGCACCGAGCTGAGCAGGCCGTACCCGTCGGCATCGCGCCCGAACTCCAGCGCCATGGTCGACGCGAAGATGGGGAAGTTCATGCCGAACGCGCCGATGAGGAACACCATCACGAACACGACGATGAGATCGGGTCGGCCGCTCACGTAGCGAAGACCCTCGCCGAGGCCGCCGCCGCGTCTGCTCTTCACTCGCGGGGTCAGCTCGTTGACCCGGATCAGGGTCAGCGCGATGATCATCGCGAGGAAGGTGACGGCGTTGGCGACGAACACCCAGCCCGAGCCGAGCAGCACGATGAGGATGCCGCCGATCGCAGGTCCGACCAGGCGGGCCATGTTGAACGCCGCGGAGTTCAGCGCCACGGCGTTGGAGGTGTCCTCGAGGCTCACCATGTCCGAGACGAACGCCTGTCTGGCGGGGGCGTCGAACGCGTTGGCGACGCCGAAGGCGGCAGCGAAGACGAACATCAGCGGCAGGGTCATCACGCCGGTGAGCAGCAATACCGCCACGCCGAGGGCGAGCAGCAGGAGCGCCGTCTGGGTGCACAGCAGCACCTTGCGCCGGTCGAAGCGGTCGGCCACCCAGCCGGTCAGGCCCACGAGCACCAGGGGAGGACCGAACTGCAGGGCCATGGTGACTCCCATGGCGGTGGCGTCGTTGTCGGTGAGCTCGGTCAGCACCACCCAGTCCTGAGCGGTGGCCTGCATCCAACCGCCGACGTTCGAGATGACACCGCCGAGGAACCACGTGCGGTAGTTGAAGTTCCGGAACGAGCGGAACATGCCCGACGAGGCGCTCACGCGTCGGCCATCCTCTTCAGCAAAGCCGAAGCGGCGTCCAGCACGGCGAGCTCGTCGTCGTCGAACCGCTGCGCATCGACGAGGTCGGCCAGCAGACGGTTGCGTTTGCGGATCGTCTCGGTCACGACGCTCTCGCCCTGCGGGGTCAGCTCGACGTACACCCGGCGCCGGTCGTGCTCATCGGGCACGCGGATCACGAGTCCGAGTTCGGCGAGTCCGTTCACCGTGGCGCTCATGGTCGGGGCGGTCACGTGCTCATGCTCGGCGAGACCGGAGAGGGTGCGCCGTCCGTGCACGCGCAGTGCACCGAGGGCGGCCAGCTGCGCATCGCTCATCGCGTCGACGGCTCGGGCGGACCGAAGGCGCCGGGTGAGGCGGAACAGCGCGTAGCGCAGCTCTGCGGCGGAGTCATCTGAGTCGGCAGTCATTACTTAGATAGTCTAACTAACGTTCGTCGGACACGGCCCGATGAAAATCTTGTTCTTGATCCTGCGGTCGTCCGGGTGTGAATGCGAGAATAATTCTCGTGCCTCTCGATCTCGAAGTCGCTGTCCAGAACGCCGCCGGCATGCGCGTCGCGCGCGAGATCGGCGCGGCCAGGGTCGAGCTCACGCAGGCGCTCAGTCTCGGCGGGCTCACCCCGTCTCGCGGCACGATCGAGCTTGTGCGCGAAGCGGGTGGGGAGGACGGGCCCGAGGTGCACGTGCTGATCCGCCCTCGCGCCGGTGATTTCCACTACGACCGCGACGAATTCGCCGTCATGGAGCGCGATGTGCGCGACGCGCTCGCCGCGGGCGCGCACGGCGTGGTGATCGGATGCCAGGACGCGACCGGCGAACTCGACCGCGACGGTCTCGCGCGACTCCGCGACGCGGCCGACGGCGCATGCGTCACCCTGCACCGCGTGATCGACACCACCCCCGACCCGGTCGCCGCGCTGCGTATCGCCCTCGAGATCGGGCTTCGCCGCGTGCTCACCTCGGGAGGCGCCTCGCGCGCGGCCGACGGTCTCGACGTGGTGCGCGTTCTCGTGCGCGAAGCGGCCGGAGACATCGAGGTGATGGCGGGCAGCGGGATCACCGCCGCCGACGTCGTCGCCGTCGCAGGAACCGGCGTCGACGCCGTGCACTTCTCGGCCAAGCGCACGGTCAGTGTCGACGGCGGTGTGCGGCTGGGTTCGGCCAGCGACGGCGTCGGAGGGCACGAGGTCACCGACCTCGAGGCCGCGCGCTCGATCGTCGACGCGCTCGCGGTGTCGCACGCGGTCTGACAAGCGGACCGCCCTCGAGGGATCTGCTCCGTAGACTCGGGACATGCCCACCCCGCGCACTGCTGAGTTCGTCGATGCCCACGGCATCACCATCGTCTACGACGTCTATGAGGCGGCAGGCACAGCCCGGGGCGTGGTGCAGCTGCTGCACGGAGTGGGCGAGCACGCCGGCCGCTACGTCCGCACCATCGAGGTGCTCGTCGAGGCGGGGTTCCACGTCTACGCCGACGACCACCGCGGGCACGGGCGCACCGGCATCCGGCAGCACGGCGATCCGGCGAAACTCGGGCGCCTCGGCCGCGGCGGCATGCGCGCCGCCGTCGACGCGTGCGGGCAGCTGACCGAGATCATCCGCGCCGAGCGCGGAGACCTCCCGCTCGTCCTGCTGGGCCATTCGTGGGGGTCGTTCCTGGCGCAGATGCTGCTGAACCGGCATCCCGAGGCCTACGACGCGGTCGTGCTCACCGGATCCGCCCTGCGGACTCCGACCGATCTCAACCCGCGCCCGCTGAACGCCCGGTGGAAGGGCCCCGACGCGCACGGGCTCGAATGGCTCACGCGCGACGAGGCGGTCTGGCCGTCGTTCCGCGACGACCCGCTGACGACCGAGGTGCCGCTGCTCACGCTCTTCGGCCCGATCGAGGCGGCACGGCTGTACGGACTGCCGAAGAAGAACCTGCTCGGGTCCCAGAGCTCGCCGAAGGGCATCCCGGTGCTGCTGATGGTCGGCGGCGACGACCCGGTCGGCGGTCCGCGCAGTGTGCACAAGCTCGCCGACGCGTACCGCAACCGGTCCGGCCTGACCGACGTGACGACGCTCGTCTACCCCGACGCGCGCCACGAGCTGTTCAACGAGCTACAGCAGGACGACGTGCGCGCCGACCTGGTGGCCTGGCTCGACGCGCGCATCCCCGCGCAGGGCTGAGGTGGCCGCCGTTCTGCAGTGGTTGATCGACGCATTCAACGCTCAGATCTCCGTCGGCTCGTCGTCGCTGCTCGTGCGCGAGGTCGTCGGCAACGTCTTCGGCCTCGCCAGCGCTCTCGGCGCGATGCGTCGGCGGCTGTGGGCGTGGCCGGTCGGCATCGTCGGCAACGTGCTGCTGCTCACCGTCTTCGTCGGCAGCGTGTTCGGCACCGAGCATGCGGCCAACCTGCTCGGGCAGGCCGGCCGTCAGGTGATATTCATCGCCGTCTCGGTGTACGGCTGGGTGCGCTGGCGTCAGGCCCGCGACAGCGAGGGCCACGCCGTCACCCCGCGGTGGGCGTCGGGGCGCACGCGCGTTCTGCTGGTCGCGGCGCTGCTGGTCGGGACGGCGGCGATCACCCCGCTGTTCCGGATGCTCGGATCGTACGAGCCGGTGTGGAGCGATGCGTGGACGTTCGTCGGGTCGCTGCTGGCGACCTGGGCGATGGCCAAGGGGTGGGTCGAGTTCTGGCTGATCTGGGTGGCGGTGGATGCGGTGGGCGTGCCGCTGCTGTTCTCGGCCGGCTACTACGCCACCGCGCTCATGTACCTGTTCTACGGTGCGTTCACGATCGTCGGCTTCTTCGTGTGGATGCGCGCGTCGCGCGCCGACAAACCGCGCATCGACACCGATCTGCCCGACCCGACCGTGCGCGGCGGGCGCGGTTGAGTCCGGGCCCGGCGGTGCCCTGCCCGCGCCGTTAAGATCGAAGAGTGCATGGTGAGTACAAGGTTCCCGGTGGAAAGCTCGTCGTCGTCGACCTCGGGGTCGCAGACGGACTGATCCGCGACTTCCGTCTCGCGGGGGACTTCTTCCTCGAACCCGACACGGCCCTCGAGGCGATCAACGCCGCCGTCGAAGGGATGCCGGTCGAAGCGGATGCCGCCACGATCGCCGCTGCCGTGCGCGCCGCGCTTCCCGAGGGAGCCCAGCTGCTGGGATTCTCTCCCGAGGCCGTCGGCACCGCCGTGCGTCGCGCGCTGGTGACCGCACCGGGCTGGCGCGACTTCGACTGGGAGATCGTGCACGAGAAGGCGGTCTCGCCGCGCGTGAACCTGGCCCTCGACGAGGTGCTCACATCGCGCGTGGGGGAGGGGCGTCGCCGCCCGACGCTGCGCATCTGGGAATGGGACGAGTCGGCGGTCGTGATCGGATCGTTCCAGTCGTACCGCAACGAGGTCGACCCGGACGGCGCGGCTCGCCACGGCTTCGACGTCGTGCGCCGCATCTCGGGCGGCGGCGCGATGATGATGGCCGCCGGGCAGATCATCACCTACTCGCTGTACGTGCCCGCGTCGCTCGTGCAGGGCATGACCTTCGCCGACTCGTACGCCTTTCTCGACGACTGGGTGCTGCAGGCGCTGCGCTCGGTCGGCATCGACGCGACTTACCAGCCGCTCAACGACATCGCCTCGCCCACCGGCAAGATCGGCGGCGCCGCGCAGAAGAGGCTCGCGAACGGCGGCGTGCTGCACCACGCCACCATCTCGTACGACATCGACGGCCAGGTGATGACCGAGGTGCTGCGCATCGGCCGCGAGAAGCTCAGCGACAAGGGCACCACGTCTGCGGCCAAGCGCGTCGACCCGCTGCGCACGCAGACCGGCATGGAGCGCGCCGAGATCATCGAGCGCTTCAAGGCGACCTTCCGCGCGCTCACCGGCGCTGAAGACGGCGCGATCTCCGCCGACGAGTACGCTGCCGCCGAGGCGCTCGTCGAGAGCAAGTTCGCGACCGACGCGTGGCTGCACCGTGTTCCCTGACTGCGACGTGCCGTGACCGGCGTCGTCGAGATCATCGAGGGCGACAACCTCGAGGTCGCCGCGTCGCTGGCATCCGGATCCTTCACCCTCGTCTACCTCGACCCGCCCTTCAACACCGGCCGCACCCGCGGCCGCGAGGTCGTCACCGCACGCCGCCTCGTGCCCTCCGACGCGGAGGCCCCCGAGGGAGAGCCGCTCGAGGTGGCGAAGGAGATCCGGTACGGGTTCCACGGCCACTCGTACGAGCGGGTGCGCGGCATGCTGCGCAGCTTCGACGACCGCTTCGACGACTACGGCGACTTCCTCGTGCCGCGGCTCGAGGAGGCCTGGCGGCTGCTCGCCGACGACGGCACGCTGTACCTGCACCTCGACTACCGCGAGGCGCACTACGCCAAGGTGATGATGGATGCCGTGTTCGGGCGCGACTGCTTTCTGAACGAGCTCATCTGGGCGTACGACTACGGCGCGAAGCCGCGCACCCGCTGGCCCACCAAGCACGACACGATCCTGGTCTACGCGAAGAATCCCGGGCGGCACGTGTTCAACGCCGACGACGTCGACCGCGAGCCCTACATGGCTCCGGGGCTGGTCACGGCAGAGAAGGCCGCGCGCGGCAAGCTGCCCACAGACGTGTGGTGGCACACGATCGTGCCCACCACCGGGCGTGAGAAGACCGGCTACCCGACGCAGAAGCCCGAGGGGATCCTGCGCCGCATCGTGCAGGCGTCGAGCCGGCCGGGCGATCGGGTGCTCGACCTGTTCGCGGGCTCCGGCACCACCGGCGCGGTCGCGTCGGCGCTCGGCCGCGACGCCGTGCTCGTCGACGACAACCCGGAGGCGATCCGGGTGATGCGCGAGCGGATGCCGCATGCCGAGGTACGCGCGGTCTGACCCCGCGCGGTCCGACTCAACGCATCGGTGCCAGGGGCCACGCAGCCCAGGGCCCCGAGCGTCCGGCGAGCGCCTCGACAGCCGATGCCCGTCGCTCTGCCGGCACATCCTCGCCACGTGACTGGCTCGAGCTCGATCCGTTGTCGAACGTCGTCTCGGATTCGATCCACGGCCGACGGCCGCGCCCGACGCTCTCCCGGTAGTTTCCGGTCACGACCGCGAGAACCTGCTGCTCGAGATCGGCGGCCTGGCCCGACCATTCCTCATCGCAGGCCTCGCACCCACAGGGCGGGTAGCGGAAGTCGTGCAGCAGTCCGGCATGCAGGAGGATGCCGGGGAACCCGGTGAACACGAAGGTCAGCGCCGCGCACGCCGAGTCGTTCGGCGACACCCGCACGGCGCGCACGACGTCGTGGTGCGGGTGCAGCAGGTCGGCGGCGACCTCGGTGCCCTCCTGCAGGTGCACGTCGTAGGTGCTGGCGAGATGGGCGATGAGCGCATCGGCGATCGCGTGCAGCGGAGCGAAGCGCTCGGTGTCGCGCTCGACCGAGTAGGTGTCGTCGGGCGGGGAGTCCGACCATCTGTGCCCGTAGTTGATCACGTGGCCGTCGTCGTCGCGGAAGACCGGAGACTCGATCGCGGGGCGCAGATAGGGGGTCACGCCACCATCTTCACGCAGGGCGCCGACGCGGTCTACCGCGCGACGGGGTCTGACGCACGGCGCTGTCTACCGCGCGATGCGGCGGTGCGCCGCGAAGGCGTCGCGCAGCGCGGTGCGCACGACATCAACGGCCTCGTGCGCACGCGACGCCGCGCGCACGGCGGTGAAGACCTCGCGCACGGGGGAGTCGGGCAGGTCCGCGACGGTGAGCGGGCTGGGCTCGTCGCCCCAGATGAGGTCGGGCAGCATGCCCACGGCGTGACCGGATGCCACCAGGCGGACGTGCGCGGTGAGGTCGGCCGCTTCGAAGCGCACGTCGGGTTCGAACCCGGCGGCCCGGCACTGCTGCACGGTCCACTGCCGCACGGCGGTCCCCTCGGGTTCCATCACCCACACCCGATCGCGCAGCTCGGACAGCGAGAGCGGATGCTCGGTCGGCGGCAGCACGATGCGAATCGGATCCTCGCCCAGCAGCTCGTGCACGACGCCGTCGCGCTGCTCGCGGGTCTGCCCGGGGTACTGCTCGGCGATCACCAGGTCGAACCGGCGCGCCCACAGCTCGAACAGGCTCTCCTCGGGCGGCAGTTCGGCGAGCTCGACACGCAGGCCCGGCGCGCGCTCGGCGAGCAGGGTCAGAGCGGCCGGTGCGAGGGTCTGCGCCGCGGTGGGCATCGCGGCGATGCGCACCGCCTCCCAGCCCGCGTGCGCCGTCAGAGCTGCGCGAGCCTCTTCATCGAGCTCGAGAGCCCGGGCGGCGTGCTCGGCCAGCATTCGTCCCTGCGGGGTCAGACGCACCCTGCGTCCGTCGGGTTCGAGCAGCGTGACTCCGGTCTCTTTCTCGAGCAGGCCGAGCTGCTGCGAAACGGTCGAGGGGGAGTACGAGAGCGACGCAGCGACCTGGGCGATCGTGCCGCGCAGGGCCAGTTCGTGCAGTAGGCGGAGCCGTCTCAACTCGAGCATCTGGGACCTCTCTGATTCGTCGTCTTCATCGAACATTATCATTCAGAAACGATCGCTTTTCTTGTACGGTGCGCGGCGGCATCCTGTAGCAATGAGCACTCCTGCGCCCGCCTCCGAAGCATCCATCGCCGAACTCGCCTCACTCGGCGACGAAGCCGTAGCCCTGGTGAAGAAGTGGCTCGTCGAGAGTCGCGACGTGCCGACGGATGCCGCCGGTGAGCGTCTCGCGGGAGTGCTGCGCGACCCGAACGGCCTCGACTTCACCGTCGGGTTCGTCGACGGGGTCGTGCGCCCCGAAGACCTCAAGGTCGCGGCGACCAAGCTCAAGGAGCTCGTGCCGCTGACGCCGGGCTTCCTGCCCGCGCCGATGCGCGCCGCGATCGGCCTCGGCGGTGCGACCGCAGGCGTCCTGCCCCGTGTCGTCGTGCCGTCGGCACGCGCCGTGCTGCGCCAGATGGTGCGCCACCTCATCGTCGACGCCCGCGACGAGAAGCTGGGTGCGGCGATCAAGCACATCCGCGAGTCGCAGGGCGTGAAGCTCAACATCAACCTGCTCGGCGAGGCCATCCTCGGCCGCGAAGAGGCGAAGCGCCGCCTGGACGGCACACGTCGGCTGCTCGAGCGCGACGACGTCGACTACGTGTCGATCAAGGTCTCCTCGACCGTCGCCCCGCACAGCCCCTGGGCCTTCGACAAGGCCGTCGCCGACGCCGCCGAGGCGCTGCTGCCGCTGTACCGGATCGCCGCGCGCGGCCTTTCGACGGGCTCCCGGACCGGGAAGTTCATCAACCTCGACATGGAGGAGTACAAGGACCTCGACCTCACCATCGCGGTCTTCACCGGCATCCTCGACCGACCCGAGTTCCAGAACCTCGAGGCGGGCATCGTGTTGCAGGCGTACCTGCCCGACGCGCTCTCGGCGATGATGCGCCTGCAGGAGTGGGCCGCCGCTCGCGTCGCCTCGGGCGGAGCGCCGATCAAGGTGCGCGTCGTGAAGGGCGCCAACCTGCCGATGGAGACCGTCGACGCCGAGACGCACGGCTGGCCGCTCGCCACCTGGTCGTCGAAGCAGCAGTCCGACTCCTCGTACAAGGCCGTGATCGAGTACGCGCTGCGCCCCGAGCACATCGGCAACGTGCGTATCGGCGTCGCCGGCCACAACCTGTTCGACATCGCCCTCGCCTGGCTGCTCGCCGAGAAGCGCGGTGTCACCGAGGGCGTCGAGTTCGAGATGCTGCTCGGCATGGCCACCGCCCAGGCCGAGGTCGTCAAGCGCACCGTCGGGTCGCTGCTGCTGTACACCCCCGTCGTGCACCCCGACGAGTTCGACGTCGCGATCGCCTACCTGATCCGCCGCCTCGAAGAGGGCGCGTCACACGAGAACTTCATGTCGGCCGTGTTCGATCTCGACACCGACCCCGCGCTGTTCGAGCGCGAGAAGCAGCGCTTCCTGGCATCCATCCAGACCATCCCGACGGAGGTGCCTCCCGCGAACCGCACCCAGAACCGTCAGCTGCCCGCTGAACCGGCGCAGCGTGACGGCTTCGTGAACACCCCCGACACCGACCCGTCGCTGGCCGGAAACCGCGCCTGGGCCGACGCGATCCGCTCGCGCATGACCGGCTCGACCCTGGGCGACGACACGGTGGCCGCCAACACGCTCAGCACCTCCGAGCAGGTCTCCGAGCGGATCGCCACGGCCGTGGCATCCGGCGAGGCATGGCGCGCGCTCGGCGCCGCCGGTCGTGCCGAGATCCTGCACCGCGCGGGCGACATCCTCGAGGCGCGCCGCGCCGACCTGCTCGAGGTCATGGGCTCCGAGGCGGGCAAGATCATCGAGCAGGGCGACCCCGAGGTGTCGGAGGCGATCGACTTCGCGCACTACTACGCCGAAAGCGCCAAGAAGCTCACCGAGGTCGACGGCGCGGTCATGCAGCCCGTCGGACTCACCGTGGTCACCCCGCCGTGGAACTTCCCGGTCGCCATCCCCGCCGGCTCCACCCTGTCGGCGCTCGCCACCGGTTCGCCGGTGATCATCAAGCCCGCCCGCCAGGCCCGCCGCTCGGGCGCCGTGATGGTCGAGGCGCTGTGGGAGGCCGGAGTACCGCGCGATGTGCTGCAGTACGTGCAGCTCGACGGCCGCTCGCTGGGTGAGCAGCTGGTCAGCGATCCGGCCGTCGGCCGCGTCATCCTCACCGGTGGCTTCGAGACCGCGGAGCTGTTCCGCGGCTTCCGGGCCGACCTGCCGCTGCTCGCCGAGACCAGCGGCAAGAACGCCATCATCGTCACGCCGTCGGCCGACCTCGACCTGGCCGCGAAGGATGTCGCGTACTCGGCCTTCGGTCACGCCGGCCAGAAGTGCTCTGCCGCCTCGCTCGTCGTGCTCGTCGGGTCGGTCGCGAAGTCGGAGCGGTTCCGTCGTCAGCTCATCGACGCCGTGCGCGCATACGACGTGGGCGCGCCGGAGGACGGCACGAACCGCATCGGACCGCTGATCGGGCCGGCCGAGGGCAAGCTGCTCGGCGCCCTCACCCAGCTGCACCCGGGACAGACCTGGATGCTGGAGCCGAAGAAGCTCGACGACGCCGGGCAGCTCTGGACCCCGGGCATCCGCGACGGCGTGCAGCGCGGCAGCGAGTTCCACCGGGTCGAGTACTTCGGGCCCGTGCTCGGCGTGATGACCGCCGACTCGCTGACCGAGGCGATCGACATCGTCAACGACATCGACTACGGCCTGACCAGCGGCATCCACTCCCTCGACGTCGACGAGGTGCAGCAGTGGCTGGCGAACATCCAGGCCGGCAACGTGTACGTCAACCGCGGCACCACCGGCGCCATCGTGCAGCGGCAACCGTTCGGCGGCTGGAAGAAGGCCGCCGTCGGCGCCGGCTCCAAGGCCGGTGGCCCGAACTACCTCGTCGGGCTGGCGGAGTGGACGGATGCCCCGGTGCAGTCGGGCACGTCGCTCGACGCGCTCGCGTCGTCGGCCGTCGCTCTTGTCGAGGGTGCTGACGCCGAGTGGCTGCGCGGCGCGCTGGCCACCGACATCGACGTGCTGGCGGCCGAGTTCGGTGTCGTGCGGGATGCCACCGGCCTCGTCACCGAGCAGAACGCGCTGCGCTACCAGGCGCTGCCGGTCACCATCCGCTACGAGGGCGACCGTGTGGCCGAGCTGCTGCGCGTCGCCGCGGCCGGCGCGCGTCTGCGCGCACGGGTCACGGTGAGCACGGCATCCGCTCTGCCCGCGCCGGTCGTCACCTGGCTGGGCGCACACGATGTCGTCGTGGTCACCGAGGACGCCGCGGCCTGGGCATCCCACGCGCGTCGCCTCGCCGCCGCGGGCGGACGCGTGCGCCTGATCGGCGCCGACGCGCTCGCGACCGCGACGGCCGTCGAGGGCTCGCCGAGCCTGGCCATCTACGCGAACCCGGTGGTCTCGGCCGGTCGCGTCGAGATGCTCACCTTCGTGCGCGAGCAGGCCGTGTCGATCACGGCGCACCGCTTCGGCACCCCGCACCGGTACGAGGTTCCGCTGCTCGAGCCCGTGCGCTGAGTCGCGGGTCGGCTCTCTCGCTTCGCGCCGACTGGGCCCGAATGGTCGCCTCCCCTCGGGTGAGGCGGCCATTCGGGCCCAGTGGATGCCGGAGACCGGCCCCGATCAGCGGTGCAAGGAGAACTCCAGGGTCGTACCCGCGGTGCCTGCGGTGTCGATGGTGAGCCGGATGCCGTCGCCGCGGCGGGCCACCCTGACGCGGTCAGCGTCGTCGCCCTTGACCCTCGTCACGCGACTGCCGGCGACGTCGATCACCAGAGTTGCGGCGCTCTGCGTCGGGTCGCTGACCGACATCCGCGCCATACCCGGTGTGACGCGGGCGATCACGCAGGCCGCACGGTCGGAGGTGAGCGCACCGGCGCTGCCGGCCGACCAGAAGGCTGCCGCGGTGACGTGCTTGGAGAGCTGGACCGCCTGCGCGACGCCGTCGTTGCGAATCACCCGGAAGCGCCGAGCGCGAGCGGCGGCCGCGGTCGCATCGGCATCCGCTCCGGGATGCACCGCATAGGCGTACCCGCCGTGCGCCTGGGCACCCACGCCATGGGACAGGCTGACCGTCCCGTACCAGCGGCGCTGCAGCGCATCCGTGCCGGTCGCGGCGTTGGTGCTGTTGCGCCGCCAGGTTCCCTCGCGCTCCTCGACCCCGGCGATGAGGTCGGCAGGGCCGTCGAGAAGCACATAGCCGCCGACACCCTCCAGGTGCGCCCACCGCGCCCCTTCGACCGTCTGCGAGGTCGTCACCGCCGCGCCGTCGACGAGGAGCCGGCGAGCGGATGTGCCGAGGTTGCGATGCTCGATGATCGTGCGCACCTCGCCCTCGCTGCGGGTGGAGATGTCCGCTCCCAGGGCGATGTAGGCATCCGGGAGCGTGACCCACATCTTGCGGGCCACCAGGCCCGTCCCTCCGGGAGCGACGAGATGCATGGCGGCGAGGGCGGTGTCTTCGAAGGTGACTCCGCCCGTCCACTCGTTGTCGGGCGTGCGCTCGCCCCACTCGCCTTCCGGGTTGCGCGGCAGCGGGGTCAGATCGACCGTGGTTCCCGGAGGCGCGGTGAGATCGGAGGTCGACCAGAACTCGTCGTCGAAGTGGTCCTCGTCGCCGCGCAGGTACAGGTACGTCATTCCCTGGCTGGTCTTCACTCCTTCGAAGTTCTCGGCTTCGGTGCCCTCGTGCCAGGCGATGCGGTTCGAGCACATCGCGATGGCGAGAGCCCAGGAGGCATCCGCTGAGCGGTGCACCAGCCTGTCCATCGCGGGGAACAAGCGAGGTCCGGTCGGGTCGGCGACGGCCGATGCATCCGAGTTCAGCAGCTCGGTGACCAGCGAGAGACGCACGATGCTGGTCGTCGAAGTGATGTTCGTCGCCGAGTTGCTCTCGATCCACTGTCGGCACAGGCCGCGCCAGCGCGCCGCGGTCTCGGCATCGGCGGACTGGGCGAGGCGCAGGGTGTGCTCGATCAGGTCGTTGCCGTTGTTGATGCTGCGCTCGGCGTAGCGGGCTACGGCGCGCCCGCGCACGGCATCCATCATCTGACCGCGGAACATCAGGGGCGCGAAGGATCCCTCGACGAAACCACTGACGTTGGCTCGGCTGGGATCGGTGACGTCGAACGAGCTTCCGGCGAGCAGCGCGAAGAGCTTTGCCAGCCCGCCCAGCAGCACCAGCCCGTAGGTCCCGGTGTAGCCGATCGTGGAGTGCTGCACGAATGAGCCGTCGCGGAAGAACCCGTTGCCACCGGTGACATACTGCCAGGTGTCGCTCAGCGCGGCGACCGCGGCGCGCAGCAGATCGGGATCGGGCTGCGCGATGGCCCGCACGATGATCGCCTGGCAGATGTCGACGCGATTCGCGCCGTCCGACTTCTGCGGTCCTGACGGATGCTGCTGCATGCTCGGGTCGCGGCCGGGGAGGAAGTGGTCGATCGATGCGCAGTACGCGTCGATCGCGGTCTGATCGAGTTCGTCGTGCAGCAGGGCCATCGTGTTCGCCAGCGGCTGGGCGGCGCCGATGTTCCACGACCACCAGTTTCCCCACCACTGAGTGTTGGGGTTGTAGACGTGTTCATGCATGTGCGCGAGACCGCGCAGCGCCGCGTCGAGCACGACAGCCGAGCCTTCGTGCTTCGACCCCGGGGTCGACCACGAGACAGCCAGGTTCTGAATGCCCGAGTAGTTCATGCGCATGGCGTTGGACTTGGCGATCTCGGTGGCACCCACCGACCAGTCCTGGTCGGAGAAGTAGCGGGTGGCCGTGGGACGCACCTTCGCGAGCAGGGCATCGGTGCCCCGATCCAGACGAGCGATCGCCGAGGCGAACGTCGCGGGAGAACCGGTGATGACGCTGCGTCCGGTAAGCGTCTCCACCCAGCGGGCACGGAGGGCCTCGATCTCGGGCGCGCCGACACCGAGCGGTCGCGCAGATGCGGTGGCCGTCAGCGGGCGGGCGGCATCCATGAGCAGTGCCGACGCCACGGCGACGCCGCCGAGCTGCAAGAGGGTGCGACGGGTGGGGCTGAACATGCGAACTCCTTCGGTCGTTGGCAGCGACCCTAGGAGCGGGGAAGATGAGGAATCAATGTGGACTCCTCGTCTGTGCTCGCTGACTGGTCCCGAATGGTCGCCTCCTCTCGGGCGAGGCCGCCATTCGGGCCCAGCGGAGGGCGTGTAGCGGCAGGGACGCGCGAGCGGCGGCTCAGATCAGCGGCAGCGCGTCGTCGTAGGCCGAGCGCGAGAGCGCAGGCTGGTCGCCGAACACGCGGGTGATGCCCGGCTCGCTGCGCCAGGCAGGCCAGCCGGGATCGACGTCGCGGATGAACGCGACCGCCGCGGCGTGCATCTCGTCGGCGAGGCGCTGGGGAGGACGCTCGCCGGCGATGCGGGCCACGTGCGGGTCGGCGAGGCAGTCGAACCAGAACGGCACGTCGAGGCAGTGGTACGACCACCCGTTCGTCGGCGACGTCCAGGCGAACCGGTACGCCCAGGTGCGGGCATCCCGTCTGGTCTCGGCGATCCGCACGACGAGTGAGCGGAAGACGCGATCGGTGACGAAACGACCCAGCGCGGCGCCCGCACGGCGTCGCGTGCGGTTCGCCCGGCGCCAGCCGCGGCGCAGCGCGGGGGTCTTCTCGACGATGAGCAGCGCGAGCGGCACGGGCACCCAGCGCAGGATGCGCGGGGCGTGATCGAACACCATCGTGAACTCGTCGTCGGTCGCGCCGAGCAGCAGCGGCTTGTCGGCGCCGACGCCCGCGGCGTACGAGTCGACGGTCGGGCGGGTGATCAGCTCGCCGTCGATCACCGGCCCCCAGGGCAGCCCGTCGGTGAGCGTGGCGGTCGTCGCGGCGAGGCCGGTCTTGCCGAGCAGGGATGCCTCGTACTGGCGCCGCGTGAGCTCGCGCTCCTTCACACCGCGGAACCCGTCGAGCGTCGGTTCGCAGCCGACCATCGACGCGAGGCGCTCGCTGCGCTTCCTCGCGCGGTCGCGCGGCAGGTCGCTGAGGGCGCCGCTGATCGAGATGCCCGCGCGGAACAGGTGCTGCGCTTCGGGCATCCCGAGCAGCGTGAGCACCGCCCCGCCGCCGGCCGACTGCCCCGCGACCGTCACGCGCGACGGGTCGCCGCCGAAGGCTGCGATGCTGCGCTGCACCCAATCGAGAGCGGCGAGCCAGTCGCGCACGCCGCGATTGTCGGGTGCTCCGTCGATCACACCGAAGCCGTCGAAGCCGAGGCGGTACGAGATCGCGACCACGACGATCCCGTCGCGCACGAAGGCGCGGCCGTCGTACCACGGGCTCGCCGACGAACCCGATGAGTACCCGCCGCCATGGATCCAGACGAGCACGGGGCGGGATCCGTCGAGCGAACCGGTGAAGATGTTGAGGTTGAGGGTCCCGGCGCCGGGGATGCTCGGTTCGGGGATGATCGCGTTCGGCTCCTCGCGGCGCTGCGGCGTCGGGCCGTACCGGGTCGCGTCGAGCGGTTCGGTCCACGGCGTGACGGGTTGCGGCGGCTGGAAGCGTCGGCGCCCGGTGGGCGGGGCGGCGTACGGGATGCCGAGAAACGCAAGCGATCCATCCGGCCGGCGGATGCCGCGCACCGGCCCCTCGGCCGTCTGCGCGACCTCTGTCTGCGACTGCTGCTCCACCGCATCAGCGTATCCACCCCTTTCGGGGGTGTGCTCACCGGCGTTTCTCACCCGCCGGGCGAACCCCGGGATGGAAAACGCCGGTGCGCGGCTGTGCTCACCGGCGTCTTCCATCCCCGCGGGCGGCGCCCGCCGCGTACGAGGCGTCAGGCGGTGTACTCGTCCGCCACCGTCAGGGCCTCGTCGATCGCCGACAGGCCGCGCACCAGCTCGTCCTCGGTGATCACGAGCGGCGGGGCGATGTGCGTGCGGTTGAAGTGCACGAACGGCCAGACGCCCGCCTTCTTCGCGGCGGCGGCGAACGCGCCCATGGGGGCGGCATCCGCTCCCGACGCGTTGAACGGCACGAGCGGCTCGCGGGTCTCGAGGTCGCGAACCAGCTCGACGGCCCAGAACAGTCCGCGCCCGCGCACCTCGCCCACACTCGGATGCGAGTCGACCCACGAGCGCATCGTCGGCTCGACGACCCGCTCACCGAGGTCGCGCACCCGCTCGAGGATCCCGTCGCGCGCGAACACCTCGAAGGTCGCCACGCCGGCGGCGCACGCCAGCGGATGCCCCGAATAAGTGAGTCCCCCGCCGAACGGCGTCGTGTCGAAGTGCTCGGCGATCCGGTCGGAGATGACCACGCCGCCCAGCGGCACGTATCCCGAGTTCACCCCCTTCGCGAACGTGATCAGGTCGGGCTGCCCGCCGTACGCCTGGAACCCGAACCATTCGCCCATGCGGCCGAAGCCGACCATGACCTCGTCGGCGATGTAGACGATGCCGTGCCGGTCGCACAGCTCGCGCACGCCCTGCAGGTACCCGGGCGGTGGCACGAGCACGCCGTTCGTGCCGACCACCGATTCGATGATGATCGCCGCGATCGTCGACGGCCCCTCCAGCAGAATGGTCTGTTCGAGGTGCTCGAGAGCGCGTTGCGACTCCTCCTGCAGAGTCGACGAGTGGAACGGCGTCCGGTACAGGTACGGTCCGAAGAAGCGCACGGCTCCGGTGTCGCTGACGTCATTGGCCCATCGCCGCGGGTCGCCGGTGAGCGAGATGGCCGTCGACGTCGAGCCGTGGTAGCTGCGATACATCGAGAGCACCTTGCGGCGGCCCGTCGACTGGCGTGCGAGGCGCACCGCGTATTCGTTCGCCTCGGCGCCGCCGTTGGTGAAGAACACCTTCTCGAGGCCGTCGGGAGCGACGCCGGCGATCAGCCGGGCGAGCTCTCCGCGCACGTCGTTCGCCACCGACGGCTGGATGGTCGCCAGGCGTCCCGCCTGCTGCTGGATCGCCGCGACGAGATCCGGATGCTGGTGCCCGAGGTTCAGGTTGACCAGCTGGCTCGCGAAGTCGAGGTACGCGTTTCCGGCGTAGTCCCAGAACGTCGATCTCGCTCCGGCAGCGACCGGAACCGGGTCGATGAGCGCCTGTGCGCTCCACGAGTGGAAGACGTGCGCGCGGTCGTCGGCGCGCACCTGCGCCTCGGCCTCGGCATCCGGCAGCGGGTGCGTGGTTCCGTGGCGGTCGGTGTACTGGCTCATGATCCTCTCCCTCAGTGGTTGCTCGGGAAGCCGAGGTCGACCTGCGCCGGGGTGTGGTCGGGCCAGCGTGTGGTGACGACCTTCGAGCGCGTGTAGAAGCTGATCGACTCCGGGCCGTAGATGTGCGAGTCGCCGAACAGCGAGTCCTTCCAGCCGCCGAACGAGAACGCCCCGACCGGCACGGGGATCGGAACATTGACGCCGACCATGCCGACCTCGATGTCGAACTCGAACTGACGCGCGGTGCCGCCGTCGCGGGTGAAAATCGCCGTGCCGTTGCCGTACTGATTGGCGTTGATCAGCTCGACGGCCTCGGCGTAGCTGTCGACGCGCACGACCGAGAGCACCGGACCGAAGATCTCGTCCTCGTAGACCTTCATGCCCGGCTCGACGCCGTCGATCAGGCTCACGCCGGTGAAGAAGCCGTCGCCGTCGAACGCCTTCTGTGTGCCGTCGACGACGACGGTGGCGCCCTCCGCTGCGGCGCCGGCGACGTACGAGGCGACCCGGTCGCGGTGCTCGCGGGTGATCAGCGGACCCATCTCGCTGGCGGCGTCGGTGCCGTCACCGATGCGCAGGTCGGCGATGCGGGAGCGGATGCCGTCGATCAGGTCGTCTGCGATGTCGCCGACCGCGACCAGCACCGACACGGCCATGCAGCGCTCGCCCGCCGAGCCGTACGCGGCCGAGATCGCCGCCGCGACCGCGCCGTCGAGGTCGGCGTCGGGCATGACGACCATGTGGTTCTTCGCGCCACCCAGAGCCTGCACGCGCTTGCCGTTGGCAGACGCGCGCTGATAGATCGACCGGGCGATCGGCGTCGAGCCGACGAAGCTCACTGCGCCGATGTCCTTCGAATCGAGCAGGGTGTCGACGGCTTCCTTGTCGCCGTTCACGACGTTGAGCACGCCGTCGGGCAGGCCCGCCTCCTGAAACGCCTTCGCCAGCCAGATCGCCGCAGACGGATCCTTCTCGCTGGGCTTGAGCACGACGGTGTTGCCGCAGGCGATCGCCGAGGCGACCATCCACAGCGGCACCATCACCGGGAAGTTGAACGGCGTGATGCAGGCGACGACGCCGACCGGCTGCTTGACCGAGTGCACGTCGACGCCGCGCGAGACCTGCTCGGCGCGCTCGCCCTTGAGGTGGTGCAGCAGGCCGGCCGCGAACTCGACATTCTCGATGCCCCGCGACACCTCGCCGGCGGCATCCGAGAGCACCTTGCCGTGCTCGCTGGTGACGATCGCAGCCAGCTCATGCGTGCGCTCGGCGAGGATCTGCCGCAGGCGGAAGAACACATCGGCGCGCTTGATCAGGCTCGAGGCGCGCCACGCCGGCTGCGCGGCCTTGGCCGACGCGATCGCCGCCTCGACCTCGTGCGCGCTGGCGGCGGCGACCTGGCGGTGCGCCTCGCCTGTGGCGGGGTTGTAGACCGGCAGCGTTCGGTCGGTGGCGCCGGTCTCGGCGCCGTCGATGTAGTGACGGATCGTTGTCACGGGGATTCTCCTCGTCGAGATGGGCGCGTTCGCACAGACTGTCCGGAAGAACGATCCGGCTCGTTTCTCATCAAAGCATTGGGCAGGATGGATGCATGGCCGCAAAGCGTACGGAGAATCGATGCATCCGGACAGATAGTCCGGACGATATCGCGCTGCCGCGGGTGCGTGACGTGCTCGATGCCGGAGTGCTGAGCCGGGGTGACCCGCAGGTGCTCGTCGGCGGCGCCGCGCTCGATGCCCGGGTGCGCTGGGTGCACGTGTCGGACAGCGACGAAGTCGCGGGTCTGCTCGACGGCGGTGAGCTGCTGCTGACGACAGCGGCAGGGTGGAGCGGAACGGATGCCGCGCTGCGCTCGGTCGCCGCGAGCCTGGCCGATGCCGGGGTGGCGGGTGTCGTGCTCGAGCTCGGCACCCGGTTCCCGCTCGCGCCGCCCGCACTGATCGCGGCATGCCGCGCGCACGGTCTCGCTCTGATCGCGCTGGAGCGCGTTGTCAAGTTCGTGGCGGTCACCGAGGCGGTGCACCGGCGCATCATCGCGGGACAGTGGGAGGCGCTGCAGGAACGGCAGCGCCTGCACGAGCTGTTCACCGGCCTGACGCTGCGCGGAGCTCCGGCCGACACCGTCGTGCACGCCGCCGCGCGGGCGCTGGGTGCGCCGGTCGTGCTCGAGACGCTGAGCCGCGAGGTGGTCACCGCCGAGCTGTGGGGGGAGGCGGCGAGCGAGGCGCTCGATGACTGGCCGGCGCGCTCGCGGTCCGGACGCGGACTGCTCGCGGTGCCGGTCGAGGCCCGCGGCGTGCGCTGGGGCTCCCTCGTCGCGCTGCCGGGGCCCGAGCATCCGGCGGGACGGGTGACCGTGCTCGAGCTCGCCGCGACCGCCCTCGCGCTCGCGCGGCTGGCGGACGGACCCGACGAATGGGCCGTGCTGCCCGCGCGCGATCTGGTCGACGCGGTGCTCAGCGGCAGGCACACCGGCGACGAGGATGTCGCCGCCCGCCTGCAGGCGGCGGGGCTCCCGGTGCGGGGGCGGCTGCTGGGGGTGCTGGTCGCCGAGGGTGCGGATGAGGCGGCGCTGGATGCCCTGATCGCCATCCTCACCGCAGCCGAGGCCACCGATCGCGGCGCTGCCAGGGCGCTGGGTGCCGTGTATGACGGTTCGGCCGTGATGCTGGTGTCCGCACCGTCTGCGCTGCGCTCGAACGCGCTGAGCCGAGCCGCGCGCGAGGCCGCGGTGGGTCTCGCCGTGGGGCCCGATGCGGCCACGGTGGCTCAGCTGCTGGCATCCGTCCGTCCCACTCGTCTGCTCGCCGCGCGACTGCGGGCGGGCGAGGTGCGTCGTGTCGACGACCGGCCGCTCACCCGGCTGGTCAGCGAGCTCGGCGACGACCACCGGCTGCAGGAGCACAGCGAGCGTCTGCTCGCGCCGCTGATCCAGTACGACGAGCAGCACCAGGGCGACCTGGTGCGGGTGCTCGCCGCCGTCGTGGCGCATCCCGGCAGCCGCACCGCGGCGGCATCGGCATCCCACCTGTCACGGTCGGTGTTCTACCAGCGTCTCTCCCTGATCTCCGACCTGCTCGGCGTCGACCTCGACGACGGTGAGACCGTCGCGGCGCTGCACCTCGCGCTGCTGGCCCGCGGCTGACCCGCCCGTCGCCCGCCTGCCCGCATGTCCGCCCGCATACAGAACGGGGGCCGACACTCCAGATGTCGGACCCATCCTGCGAATACGTCCGACACCTGGAGTGTCGGCCCCCCGTGTGTATCCGGGTCAGGCGATGAACACCTCGTCGACCTCGGTATCGACCGCCGCACCCCCGGTCATCTCCCAGATGCCCAGTTCGACTCCGGCGAACGGGCCGAATTCCCGGATGCCGACAGCGGGCGCCCCCGCCCGAACCACCTCTGCGGGCAGCCGGTCATGCGTGAGGGGCTCACGATTCCGGCGGCATCCAGCGGCAGGCTCACGAGTCGAACCCCATTCCGACGGCGTCGAGGGTCTTCAGCAGCAGGCCGCGCTTGCCCGCGTTGTGATCTGCGCGATCCATCGCTCGGCGCACGAGGTTGACGCCGAGCGCCGCAGCGGGTTCGGGCGGGAACGGGATCGGGCGTGTGCGCACCATCTCGAGCTCGGTGCGCTCGGTCGTGAGCCCCTCGAGTTCGTCGAGCATGACGTCGGCGGCGAATCGGCTCGCGCCGACGCCGAGGCCGGTGAACCCCGTCGCGTACGCGACGCGCCCACCGCGGGCCGTGCCGAAGAACGCGCAGAAGCGGCTGCACGAGTCGATCGCGCCGGCCCAGCGGTGGGTGAAACGAACGCCTTCCAGCTGCGGGAACGTCGTGAAGAAGTGCGAGGCGAGCTTGCGGAAGCTCTCGGGGCGCTCCTCGTGCTCGGCGCGCACCTTGCCGCCGAAGTGATAGATCGCGTCGTAGCCGCCGAACAGGATGCGGTCATCGGCGCTGAGCCGGCAATAGTGGAACTGGTTGGCGCTGTCGGCGAGCCCCTGCCTGTTCCGCCAGCCGATGGACCGCAGCTGCTCGGCGCTGAGCGGCTCGGTCATCAGAACGTAGTCGTACACCGGCACGGTCATCAGCCGGTTGCGCTTGAGCAGCGACGGGAACACGTTCGTGGCGAGAGCGACGTGGTCGGCGGTGACGGTCGCCCCGCCCGCGACGGCGACGGTCTGGCGACCCGACCCGCGGATGCCGGTGACGCGGCTGCGCTCGTGGATCACGACGCCCAGCCCGGTGGCCACCCTCGCCAGCTCCACCGCGAGCTTGGCCGGGTGGATCATGGCGCATCCGATGCGGTCCCAGCTGCCTGCGAGGTAGGTGGGGGAGTGCACCTCAGCGCGCACGGCATCCTGATCCAGGAAGCCCTCGCCCTGCATCCAGTCGACCTGATGCGGCTCGACGGCGACGGCGAGCTGCCCGGTGCGCTCCCAGTCGACGTCCATGCCGTAGCGCTCGACCGCCTCCTGGATGCCGTCGAGGTTCTCGAGCCCGAGCCGCTCGAGCTGCTCCATCTCGCCCGGCCAGCGGCTCATGCCGTTCTCGTAGCCGTGGGTGAGGCTGGCCTCGCAGAAGCCACCGTTGCGACCGGATGCCGCCCAGCCGATCCGGGCGGCCTCGAGCACGACGACAGAGCGCTGCGGGTCGCGCTCCTTGGCGCGCACGGCCGTCCAGAGACCGGCATATCCGCCGCCGACGATGACGAGGTCGGCGCGGGTGCTGTCGGCCAACGGCGGGTAGCTCGGGCGCTCGATGTCGTCGAGCCAGAAGGTCGCGTGCCTGGTGTCGCGCAGGGCGGCGTCGATCAGGCTGTCGCGCGGGCGCGAGCGTTCGAACACGGTGGTGCCCATGGTTCTCGTTCTCTCGTGAAGAGGGTCGGGCCGGATGTCAGCGCGTGCCCCAGTTGTAGAAGTCCTTGTGCAGGCCGGCGTAGATGAGGCTCTCGGTGTGCTCGACCCCGGGGATCGCGCGCACGCGCATCGACACCAGCTCGAGAAGGTCTTCGTCGGTCTCGCAGATCGCCTCGGCGAGCACGTCGAAGGTGCCGAGCGTCACGACGACGTACGCGATCTCGTCGAACGCCTTCACGGCTTCGGCGACCTCGCGCGGATCGCCGGAGGTGCGGATGCCGATCATCGCCATCCGCGCGAAGCCGAGCTGCCGGGGGTCAGTGACCGCCACGATCTGCATGACGCCCGAGTCGGTGAGACGCTGCACGCGCTGCCGGACCGCGGCTTCGCTGAGACCGACCGCCCGGCCGATCTCGGCGTAGGGCCGACGGCCGTCCTGCTGCAGCAGCTCGATGATCCGCTTCGAGACGTCGTCCAGCGTCGCGGTCTTCGGCTTGTCAGTCATGCGCCGATCCTGACATGAGAACCCATCGTATGCAACCGGATCCGAAGACAGAACCCGCTAAAACTCCCGAATCCGCAGAATGAAGGAGAGCGCCCACAGGTACGCGGTCTCGTGGCCGTCTGAGCGCAGGGCATCCTCCGCCGCGGTGATCAGCGCGTGGCCGACGCCGGTCGACCAGGCATCCGGATGCGCGTAGGTGCGGCACAGTTCACCCGGGCCGGGCGCATCGGCCTCGCGTGTGTCACCGTAGCTCGCCCAGCCGGCGGCGCGGCCGTCGTGCTCGACGACGAGCTGCCGGATGGGGACGTCAGGCGTCCCGGCGCGGGCCGTCAGAGGGGTGCACGGTGAACACGTGCGGCGCGCCGAATCCGGCATCCGCGAACGCCTGGGCGACGGCATCCGTCATCCGGTCGACGGCGTCGCGCTCGACGAGCGCGATCGCGGCGCCGCCGAAGCCGCCGCCGGTCATCCGCGCCCCGACAGCACCGTGCGCGAGCGCCGTCTCGACGGCGAGGTCGAGTTCGGGAACCGAGATCTCGAAGTCGTCGCGCATCGACGCGTGCGAGGCGACCAGCAGGTCGCCGATCGCTCGCGGCCCGTCGAATCTGAGCACCAGTACGGTGTCGAGCACGCGCTGGTTCTCGGTGATCACGTGGCGCACACGGCGGAACGTGACCTCGTCCATCAGCTCGGCGGCGCGCGGCAGGTCGGCTTCGGCCGCATCGCGCAGCGACGGAATGCCCATCAGCGCCGCTCCCCGCTCGCAGGCGTCGCGCCGCTCGCGGTACCCGCCGGTGGAGTGCGAGTGGCTCACCTGCGTGTCGATGACGAGCACCTCGAGCCCTTCGCCGGTGAACCCGGTGGGCACCGAGTCGGCGGTCAGCGAACGGCAGTCGATGAACGTGGCCGCGTCCGGGCGGCCGAGCATCGACGCCATCTGATCCATGATCCCGGTCGGTGCGCCGACCGCCTCGTTCTCGGCGCGCCGACCGACCTGCGCGAGGGCGACGGGGTCGAGGTCGAGGCTCCACAGGTCGTTCAGGGCGGATGCCACGGCGCCTTCGATCGCGGCGGACGACGACAGGCCCGCCCCGACCGGCACGTCGGATGCGATCGCGATGTCGACGCCGCGCAGCGGGGCCTCGGGTGCTGCCAGCTGCAGGGCCCAGGCGACACCGAGCACGTACGCAGACCACTCCGGCACGGCGGGCTCCGCTCCCGACGCCGTCGGGAACAGCGTCGCCAGTTCGTCCAGGCCGACCTCGACCGGGTCCGGAGCGAAGGTCGAGGTCACCCGGATGCGGTCGTCGTCACGAAGGCTCGCGGCGGCGAACGTGCGATGCGGGATCGCGAACGGCAGCACGAACCCCTCGTTGTAGTCGGTGTGCTCGCCGATGAGGTTCACCCGGCCGGGCGCCGACCAGACGCCCTCGGGATCGCGGCCGGTGAGCCGGGTGAACAGCGTGCGGGCGGCGTCGAGAGCGCTCATGCGGTGACCTCGGGAACGGATTGGATGGCGGTGCGGAGGCGCTCGGCGGCGACCTCGGGAAGGATCTCGGCGGTCCACGCGCCCATCGCGGCCTCGGACCCGGCGAGGAACTTCAGCTTGTCCTCCGCGCGGCGCGGGCTGGTCAGCTCGAGGCGCATGCGCACGGTGTCACGGCCGGTGTTCACGGGGGCCTGGTGCCATCCGGCGATGTAGGCCGTGGGGGTCGGGTACAGCGCATCCACCCCGCGCAGCAGGCGCAGATAAAGAGGCGCGAGCTCGTCGCGCTCGGCGTCGGTGAGCGCCGCGAAGTCGGGTGCGTGGCGGTGCGGCATGAGCTGCACCTCGAGCGGCCAGCGTGCCGCGAACGGCACGAAGGCGGTCCAGTGCTCGCCCTGCAGCACGACGCGGTCGGAGTCGCGCTCGGAGTCGAGCACCCGCGTCATCAGGTCCGGTGCGGTGCGATGGATGCTGTCGAGCAGCCGCTGCGTGCGCGGCGTGACGTACGGGTAGGCGTAGATCTGTCCGTGCGGGTGGGGCAGCGTCACGCCGATCGCCTCGCCGCGGTTCTCGAACGGGAACACCTGCTGGATGCCGGGCAGCGACGACAGAGCGGCTGTGCGGTCTGCCCACGCCTCGATCACCGTGCGCGCGCGGGTGACTGACTGCGTGCCGAACGATCCCTCGTGGTCGGGGCTGAAGCACACGACCTCGCAGCGGCCGATGCTCGTGCGGGTGCGGCCGAGGCCCAGCTCGGCGAGGTCGTCGAGTCCGCGCGGGGAATTGCGCGCCTCGGGCGCATCGCCGACGGCCTCGGCCAGCGCGGGACCGAAGGCGGGCGAGCGGTTCTCGAAGACCGCGACGTCGTAGTTCGCCGGCACCTCGGACGGATTCGTCGGCGACTGCGGAGACAGCGGGTCCGCGTCGGCGCTCGGCATCATGACGCGGTTCTGACGTGCCGTGGCGAAGCTGACCCAGTCGCCGGTAAGGATGTCCTGGCGCATCGTCGCGGTCTCAGGACGCCCGTCGAGCGGGCGAGCATCGACCGCTCGGTCGGGGCCGAGGGTCGTGCCGGGATCGTCGTAGTAGAACAGCTCGCGGCCGTCGGCGAGGCGGGTGGAGCGCTTGACGACGCCGGCGCCGAGTTCGGACGCGCGCAGTTCCGGAGATTCTGACGTGTTCACGTCAACACGGTAGCGCGAGCTGCGTGATAACGTCAACATTCCCTAGTTGTGCTCTCGATTCGGAGGAGGCCGGATGCCGCACCCCGCACGCGTGTCGATGGCGATGGTCGCCCAGCGGGCGGGTGTCTCGGGTCAGACCGTCTCCCGCGTCGCGAACGGCAGTCCGAGGGTCGATCCCGAGACGCGCGCACGCGTCGAACAGGCCATGGCCGAGCTCGGCTACCGCCCGAACCGCGCGGCGCGCGCCCTGCGCACCGGCCGCAGTCAGACTCTCGGCCTCGTCGCGCAGACCCTCGCCACGGTCGGCAACTCCCGCATGCTGCACGCGGTCGCCGACGCGGCGGCGTCGCGCGGCTACGCGCTGACCGTGCTCACCCTGGGTGCGGATGCCGACATCGCCGACGCCTTCGATCGCCTCCGCGACCAGGGCGTCGACGGCGCGATCGTGCTGAACGAGGCCACCGCGCTGGCGCGCGATGCGGCATCGGCCGGCTTGCGCCTCGTGGTCGTCGACTCGCCACCCGACGAGCGCTTCACCGTCATCGGCACCGACCATGCCACGGGCGCCCGCGATGCGACCGAGCACCTGCTGAGCGCCGGGCACCGCACGGTGCATCACCTCGCGGGCCCGGCCGGGTCGTTCGCCGCCGCCGAGCGCGAGCGCGGCTGGCGCGAGGCGCTCGCCGCGGCGGGCGTCGAGCCGCCCGACGTCGCGCGGGGCGACTGGAGCGCGGCCTCCGGCTTCGACACGGTGGGGCGGATGCCTGCATCCGGCGTCACCGCGATCTTCGCCGCGAACGACCAGATGGCGCTCGGGGCGCTGCGGGCTCTCGCAGAATCCGGGCGCCGCGTGCCCGACGACGTGGCGGTGATCGGGTTCGACGACATCGCCGACGCGGCGGACTTCCAGCCCCCGCTGACGACCGTGCGGCAGGATTTCGATGCGCTCGGCGAACGCGCGGTGTCGGCCCTGGTGGAGTGGATCGAGGGCGCGCGCCCCGCCGATCTGCTGCTCGCCCCTGTGCTCATCCGCCGCGCGAGCGCCTGAGCCGGCTCAAGACAGCAGGGCCCGCCTCAGAACTCGAGCATCACCTTGATGGCGCGGCGCTCGTCCATCGCCCGGTAGCCCTCGGCCGCGTCGTCGACCGACAGCGCCTGATCGAACACCGCGCCGGGATCGATCTGATCGGTCATGATCCGCTCGATCAGGTCGGGCAGGAAGCGGCGCACGGGCGCCGGACCACCGTGCAGGTGGATGCCCGAGAGGAACAGTTCCTGCCCGTCGAGGCTCACGCCGTGTGAGACGCCGACGAACCCCACATGGCCGCCGGCACGGGTCGAACGGATGGCCTGGTGCATCGCCTCCTGCGTGCCGACCGCCTCGATGGTCGAGTGTGCGCCGTAGCCGCCCGTCATCTCCTTGATCGCCGCGACGCCGGCATCCCCTCGTTCTTCGACGATGTCGGTCGCGCCGAAGCGACGGGCGAGCTGCTGACGGTCGGCGTGCCGCGACATGGCGATGATGCGCTCGGCCCCCAGCTGGGACGCGGCGAGGACGCCGAGCAGGCCGACCGCGCCATCGCCGACGACGGCCACCGTCTTGCCGGGGCAGGCCTCGGCCGCGACCGCCGCGAACCAACCCGTGCCGAGCACGTCCGACGCGGCGAGGAGGCTGCGGCGACGCTCGGGCGTGATGTCGCCCGTGACCTTGACGAGCGTTCCGTCCGCCCAGGGGATCCGGGCGTATTCGGCCTGCGTGCCGATCGAGCCCATCCCGATGACGTGGATGCACCGCGACTGATAGCCGGCCAGACAGATCTCGCATGTGTTGTCGGATGCCATGAACGAGCCGACCACGAAGTCGCCGACCTCGATGTCGTGCACCTCGGCGCCGATCTGCTCGACGACGCCGATGTACTCGTGGCCCATCCGCGACGGCCGCTTCACCGGCGAGACGCCGCGATAGGGCCACAGGTCGGAGCCGCAGATGCAGGCTGCGTCGACGCGGATGATCGCGTCGGTCGGCTCGACGAGTTCGGGGGTCGGGACGTCTTCGACCCGGACATCGCCGGGTCCGTGCATGATGACTGCGCGCATTGCTCTACTCCACCACTCCGCCGGGCGGATTGCGAGGGCTTTCACCCGACCACTCGGCCGGGCGGATCGCGAGCGTGTGGCCGCCGGTATCCTGATCGGGTGAGTGCGCATCCCGACCGTCGTTTCCCGCGTTCGGTGTTCGGGCAGGGCAGCGAGCCCGATGTGCGCTTCTCGCTCGCGAACGAGCGCACCTTCCTCGCCTGGACCCGCACCGCGCTGGCGCTGATCGCCGGTGGCGTCGCGCTCGAGGCGCTCGCGCTCGACATGTACGCCCCGCTGCGACTGGCCGCGTCGCTCGTGCTGATCATCACAGGCATCGTGCTGCCGATCATCGCCTGGGTGGAGTGGTCGCGGGTGGAGCGGGCCATGCGGCTCGGCCGGCCGCTGCCGCAGCCTCCCACGGGGATCGTGCTCGCGGTCGCGGTGGTCGCGTCAGGCGTGCTCGTGCTGCTCGCCGTGCTGCGATGAGCGATCACGTCGGCGGATCGTCGACCGGACCGTCGTGGTCCGGCCCGTTCGACGCCGGCCTGCAGCTCGAGCGCACCTCGCTGTCGTGGCGGCGCACCGCGCTGTCGCTCGCGGTCGGCTCGCTCATCTCGCTGCGCGTGCTTCCGCTGTGGCTGGGCGGCGTGCAGTGGGTGGTTCCGGGAATGGTCGGTCTGCTGGGGGCATCGCTGCTCTGGCGGGTCTCGCGCCGCCGCCATCACGCCTTCATGGACGACGTCGGGCAGGGCCGCGCCCCGCGCGCGTCCGGCGCGGGTGCGCTGCTCGCGCTCGCCGCGGGGGTGGTGGTAACCGGGATGCTGGGCCTGGCCGTCGTGCTCACCGTCTCGATCTGACGGCGACACGGTGCTGGCTACAGCCCTACTGTGCGGAACCCGGCGTTGCCCATCGAGGAGTCGGGCGTGTTCTGCGAGCGGGCCGAGTTGCGGTAGCGGTTGCAATACGACGAGTGGCACAGGTAGCTGCCTCCCCGCAGCACCCGCGACTGTCCGCGCTCCGGCCCGGTCGGGGCGTGCGACGGCGAGACGCGGTAGTACCCGGGCGAGAACCAATCGGATGCCCACTCCCACACGTTGCCGACCATCTGCCACAGTCCGTACCCGTTGGGCTCGAACGAGCGCACCGGTGCGGTGGTCAGCCAGCCGTCCTCGAGGGTGTTGATCCGTGGGAACTCGCCCTGCCAGATGTTCGTGCGCCAGCCGCCGTGGTCGACCTCGTCATCGCCCCATGGATACTTGCGGTGCTCGAGACCGCCGCGCGCGGCGTACTCCCACTCGGCCTCGGTGGGCAGTCGCCGCCCCGCCCAGTCGCAGTACGCCTGGGCGTCGTTCCAGCTGATGTGCACCACCGGGTGATCGCCCAGCCCGTCGAGGCCCGAGCGCTGCCCGCCAGGATGACGCCAGTCCGCGCCGCGCACGCCGACCCACCACGGGGTCTGCGGCGGTCGGCCCAGCACGTCGCCGTCGTCGGCGGCGAGGGCGAGATGGAACACCGCCGAGAAGCCGAACTCCTCGGCCTCGGTGCGGTAGCCGGTGTCGTCGACGAAGACGGCGAAGTCGTCATTGGTCACGCTCGTGGCATCCATCGAGAATGCGTCGAGCGTCACCCGGTGCAGCGGCACCTCGCCATCGGCGGCATTGCGGTCGCCCGAGGAGTCACCCATGACGAACGACCCGTCCGGCACGATCACCTGCGGCACGGCGTGCTGCGACGATCGCGCTGCGGGTGCCGCGCCGGGGCGCAGCGAAACCGTCGTGAAAGCCGACCGAGAGGGCGTGCCGCAGCCGCATGAGCATCCAGCGTCCACAACTCTCCTTCCGACGTCACCCGGTCGTGCGGATGACCGTCGATCGAGCCTAACCGGGGCACCGCGCTCGACATGCGGGAATAGTTGATGTCCAGCAATAGTTGATGACTGTCAACGATCAGTGATACGGTTGAGAAAGATCAACCATCTTCCAGGAGCTGCACCTTTTGACCTCTCTTTCCTCCCCTCCGTCCTCTCACGCGCCGACCACCCGCTCGGCGCGTGAGGTCTTCACCGCCATCTCCGGCCTCATCGTCGGCATGTTCGTCGCCGTGCTCTCGGGCACCGTCGTCTCGACGTCGCTGCCGGTCATCATCGCCGACCTCGGCGGAACGCAGGCGCAGTACACCTGGGTGATCACCGCGAGCCTGCTGGCCACCGCGGTCTCGACCCCGATCTGGGGCAAGCTCGCCGACCTGCTCGACCGCAAGGTGCTCGTGCAGCTCTCGCTCGTGCTGTTCACGGTCGGCACGGTGATCGCCGGCTTCTCCACCGACACGAACATGCTCATCGCCGTGCGCGTGGTGCAGGGGATCGGCGTGGGCGGCCTGATGTCGCTCGTCATGGTGGCGGTCGCCCTCATCATCTCGCCGCGCGAGCGCGGCAAGTACATGGGAGTCGTCGGCGGGATCATGGCCTTCGCCACGATCGGCGGCCCGCTGCTGGGTGGTTTCATCACCGACGTGTGGGGCTGGCGCGCGAACTTCTTCGTCGGTGTGCCCTTCGCCGTGCTCGCGCTCGTGCTGCTGCAGCTCACCCTGCACCTGCCCAAGCCGCAGAACGTCAAGGTCTCGATCGACTACCTCGGCATCGCGCTGCTCGCGGTGGGCGTCTCGGCGCTGCTGATCTGGGTCTCGATGGGCGGCTCGCAGTTCGAGTGGGACTCGTCGACCAGCTACGTGCTCGGCATCGGCGCCGCCGTCGTGATCGCCGCGTTCATCGCGGTCGAGTTCTTCGTCGCCGAGCCGATCGTGCCGATGACACTGTTCAAGAACCGCACGTTCACACTGTCGGTGATCGCCTCCATCGCGATCGGCGTCTCGATGTTCGCCACCTCGGTGTTCCTCGCCCAGTACTTCCAGCTCGCGCGCGGCGCGACGCCCACGGAGTCGGGTCTGATGACCATTCCGATGATCGTCGGCCAGATGGGTGCCTCGATCATCATCGGGCAGCTCGTGAGCCGCTTCGGCAAGTGGAAGGGCTGGATGATGCTGGGCTCGGTGCTCGCGCTCGTCGGCGTCTCGCTGATGTCCACGCTGCGCTGGGACACCCCCTTCATCCTCGTCGCGACCTTCATGTTCGTGCTGGGTGCGGGCCTCGGCATGGTGATGCAGAACCTCACCCTCATCGTGCAGAACGACACCCCGCCGCAGCAACTGGGCGCGGCCTCCTCGGGCGTGAACTTCTTCCGCACCATCGCCGGCACCATCGGCGTGACCATCATGGGCTCCATCCTCGCCACCAACGTCGGGACGTACATCAAGGACGACCTCGGCTCGTTCGTCCCGAAGTCGCCCGACGAGGTGAGCGCTCTGAAGTCGCTCGGCTCGGGCAACGTGCCCGACATGTCGAGCCTGCCCGAGAGCATCCGACGGGTGGTCGAGTCGGCCTACGGGCTGGGCATCGCCGACGCCTTCCTCATCGCCGTGCCATTGGCCGTGATCGGCGTGATCGCGATCGCCTTCATCCGCAACAAGCCGCTCTCGACCAAGAACTCCGCCGAGCAGCTGCGTGAGCAGGCCGAGGGATCGGCGATCGAGGTCGCCGAGGCCGAGGTCGGCGGATCGACCGGCAGCATCCGCGTGGTCGAGAACGACGGGCGCGTGCGAGAGCAGGTGCGCTGAGGTGCAGACGCAGAGCGTCGACGACGCGCTGGCCGACTTCCAGGGGCATCTGAACCTCATCTTCGCTCGCGCGAAGACGCTGTGGCGAGAGTCGGCGGCGCGGATGCATTCCGACCTGCAGCCCTCCGGATACAAGCTGCTGGCGTACATCGCCCGCACGGGCGGGGCGAACGCCCATCAGCTGGCCGAGCTGTTCGAGATGGACAAGTCGATGGTGAGCCGTCAGATCCGGATGCTCGAGGAGTTCGGCCTGCTCGAGTCACGCGCCGACGAGCGCGACGGACGGATGCGGGTGCTCACCGCGACGGTCGCAGCGCAGGAGACGCTCGCCCAGCTGCGGGCGGAGAACGCCGAGCGGATGCGGGCGGTGCTCGCCGAGCTGACCCCGGATGAGGTGCAGGCCGCATCGAAGGCGTTCCGCCTGCTCGCCGAGGTCTGAGCCACCGGCGTCTCGTGCTTTCAACCGCGTGCGGGGTCGGCTGTGTACGGTTTCAGCCGCGGATGCGTACGGAATCGACCTCGCCTCGGCGGGTTTGCGGCGGCAGCGGGCCGACACGCCGCGGTTTAGGCTGGCGAGGTGAGCGACATCGCGGCTGATCCGCCTGCCACCGAGGGGCCTCTCGACGGTGCGGCCCTCGACGATGCGGTGCACCGCGTCGAGCGCGAGCTCGGACGGCTGTTCGCGCGGATCCGCATCGGGTGGCGCGAGGCGGCTGCCACCGTGCATCCCGAGCTGCAACCGCTGGGATACCAGGTGCTCGTCTCGATCGTGAACGGCCTCGGCAGTGCCGGCGAGATCATCGAGCGCCTGCAGACCGACAAGTCGGCGGTAAGTCGTCAGGTGAGTCGTCTCACCGAGTTGGGGCTGGTCGAGAGCATCCGGGATGCCGACGACCGGCGCGCGCGCCGCCTGGTCGCCACTCCGCTGGCCGTCGAGCGGGTCGCCGCCGCGCGGGCGGCGTACGAGAGCCGCCTCGGCGAGCGTCTGCGGCGCTGGTCGGCCGAGGACCTCGACCACTTCGCCGACCTGCTCGACGGTCTCGCCGGCTGAGCGAGGTTGCGACGCCGAGAAGAAGATGCTTCTATGTGGGAAAGCGTTTACCCACTCTTCTCCGGCGGGACTCTCCGACGGGATTCGACCCTCCACAGAACGGACCACCATGACTGACGTGCGTGAGATCGGCATCATCATGAACGGCGTCTCCGGACGCATGGGCTACCGGCAGCACCTGGTGCGCTCGATCCTCGCGATCCGCGACCAGGGCGGCATCGAGCTGCCCGACGGATCGAAGGTCACCGTCAAGCCGCTGCTCGTCGGCCGCAGCGAGGCGAAGCTCGCCGAGCTCGCCGCGAAGCACGGCATCGACGACTACACCACCGACCTCGACGCGGCTCTCGCCGACCCGCAGTGGGAGATCTACGCCGACTTCCTCGTGACGAAGGCTCGGGCATCCGCCATCCGCAAGGCCATCGCCGCCGGCAAGGCGATCTACACCGAGAAACCCACCGCCGAGTCGCTCGACGAGGCGCTCGAACTCGCCCGCCTCGCCGAGCAGGCCGGCGTGAAGACCGGCGTCGTGCACGACAAGCTGTACCTGCCGGGTCTGCAGAAGCTCAAGCGCCTGATCGACTCGGGCTTCTTCGGCCGCATCCTCTCGGTGCGCGGCGAGTTCGGCTACTGGGTGTTCGAGGGCGACTGGCAGCCCGCGCAGCGCCCCAGCTGGAACTACCGCACCGAAGACGGCGGCGGCATCATCAGCGACATGTTCCCGCACTGGAACTACGTGCTCGAGAACCTCTTCGGCGAGGTGAAGAGCGTCTACGCCCAGGCGGCCGTGCACATCGCCGACCGCTGGGATGAGAAGGGCGAGCACTACACCGCCACGGCTGAAGACGCCGCCTACGGCATCTTCGAGATCGAGGGTGGCGTGATCGCCGAGATCAACTCGTCGTGGACCGTGCGCGTCAACCGCGACGAGCTGGTCGAGTTCCAGGTCGACGGCACGCACGGCTCGGCCGTGGTCGGACTGTTCGGCGCCAAGATCCAGCCGCGCAACGCCACCCCGAAGCCGGTCTGGAATCCCGACCTCGAAGACACCCACGACTACGACGCCGACTGGCAGAACGTACCCACCAACGACGTCTTCCTCAACGGGTTCCGTCAGCAGTGGGAGGAGTACCTCACCTCGTACGTGCTCGGAACCGACTACCCGTTCGATCTGCTCGCCGGTGCGCGCGGCGTGCAGTTCGCCGAGGCGGGCCTGACCTCGAGCGCCGAGGGCCGCAAGGTCGCGATCGAGAAGCTGTCGCTGTGACCACGCTGCGCCTGCTCTCGGCATCCGGAGAGCTCTCCCACGCCGAGCTCAACGACGCGGGTGCGTACGCGCGCCCGACCTCGCCGCTGCGCTCCCGCGTCGCGTACGCGGCGGCGCACGTCGTGCCGAAGGTGCACGCCGACAACACCCCCGGCCGGCCCGCCGACATCGACTGGGACGCCACACTCGCGTTCCGCCGCAACGTGTACTCGTGGGGGCTGGGTGTGGCGGATGCCATGGACACCGCCCAGCGCAACATGGGCCTCGACGCGGCCGCGACGCGCGAGCTGATCGCCCGCAGCGCCGAGGTGGCGCGCGAGGAGGGCGGCTCGGTCGTGGTCGGCGTGAACACCGACCACGTCGACGAGACGCACATCTCGCTGCAGCAGGTCATCGACGCCTACATCTCGCAGCTCGAGTTCACCGAGCAGCAGGGCGCCGGCCCGGTGCTCATGGCATCGCGTCACCTCGCCCGCGTCGCCGAGTCGGCCGACGACTACCGCCGCGTGTACCGGGCCGTGCTCGAGCGCGCCACGACCCCGGTCGTGCTGCACTGGCTGGGCACCGCGTTCGACCCCGAGCTGGAGGGCTACTTCGGATCGACCGAGTGGCCCGAAGCGGCCGAGGTGCTGCTCGACATCATCAACGAGAACCCGGCGAAGATCGCCGGCGTGAAGATGAGCCTGCTCAACGCCGAGAGTGAGATCTCGGTGCGCGAGCGCCTGCCCTCCGCCCAATCAACGCAGGGCGTGCGCATGTTCACCGGTGACGACTTCAACTACGTCTCGCTGATCGGCGACTCGCAGGTGGGGCGGCGTTCCTACTCCGACGCGCTGCTCGGCGCGTTCGCCGCGATCACACCGGTGGCCTCGGCGGCGATCCAGGCGCTCGACGACGGCGATGACGCGGCCTACCGCCGCATCCTCGGTCCCACCGAAGAGCTCAGCCGCCAGATCTTCGCCGCGCCGACCTTCTACTACAAGACCGGCGTCGCGTTCCTGTCGTGGCTGAACGGCCACCAGCCGGCGTTCCAGATGGTCGGCGGCCTGCACTCGGCGCGCAGCCTGCCGCACCTCTCGCGCATCGTCGAGCTCGCCAACGACTCGCTCGCCCTCGAGAACCCCGAGCTGGCGCGCGAGCGCTGGCACGGGATGCTGACGCTGAACGGACTGGACGCATGACCGCCGCTGCCGAACGGGTTCCTGAGCCTCTCGAAGGGCCCGACCCGCGCCTGTCGATCAACCAGGCGACGATCAAGTACGCTGACCTCGCCACCGCCCTTCGGGTGACCGCCGACGCCGGCGTGCAGTCGATCGGGCTGTGGCGGGAGCCGGTGAACGAGCTCGGCCTCGACACCGCCGCGAAGATGCTCACCGATTCGGGCCTGCGCTTCTCGACCCACTGCCGCGGAGGGTTCTTCACCATCCCGGCCGGGCCGGCGCGCGACGCCGCGCTCGACGACAATCGCCGGGCGATCGACGAGACGGCCGCTCTGGCCGCGGCGGGAGCCGACGGCTCCACGGCTGTGCTGGTGCTGGTCGCGGGTGGCCTGCCCGAGGGATCGCGCGACCTGATCGGTGCGCGCGAGCGGGTTCGGGATGCCATCGGCGTGCTCGCCCCGTACGCGCAGAGCGCCGGGGTCACCCTGGCGATCGAGCCCCTGCATCCGATGTTCGGCTCCGACCGCTGCGTGGTGACCACACTCGGCCAGGCGCTCGACATCGCGGCCGACTTCGACGCCGACGTGGTGGGCGCCGCGGTCGACACGTTCCACATCTGGTGGGACCCGCAGGTGCGCGAGCAGATCGCCCGCGCGGGGCGCGAGGGCCGCATCTCGACGTACCAGGTGTGCGACTGGAAGACGCCGTTCCCCGCCGACGTGCTGCTCTCGCGGCACTACATGGGCGACGGGATCATCGACTTCGCCTCGCTCACCCGAGCGGTCGTCGAGACCGGCTACGACCGCGACATCGAGGTGGAGATCTTCAACGCCGACATCTGGTCGGATGCGCCCGAGAAGGTCGTCGCACGCACGGCGGACGCGTTCGCCGCCACGGTCTCACCGCACCTGTGATCGCGCGATGTGATTTCGTAGGGATGTCGGCATCGTCGGGGAGGCGCGCATGATCAGAGCGGGACTGTGCTCGGTGACGTTCCGGCAGCTCCCCGCCGAGGAAGTCGTCGCGCGGACGGCCGCCGCCGGCCTCGAGGTGATCGAGTGGGGCGGCGACGTGCACGTGCCGCCCGGCGATGCCGAGCGCGCCGCGCAGGTCGCGGCGGCGACGACGGATGCCGGGCTCGCGGTGTGCTCGTACGGCTCGTACTTCCGCGCCGGTGCCGACGAGCTGCTCACGCCGATCGTCGACAGCGCGGAGGCTCTGGGTGCGGACCGCGTGCGCATCTGGGCGGGTCGCACCGGGTCGGCAGACGCGACGCCGCGGCACTACGCGCAGATCGTCGCGCGACTTCGGGATGCCGTCGCCGAGGCGTCCGAGCGCGGCATCGCGCTGGCTCTGGAGTTCCACCGTCGCACGCTGGCCGACACTCCGGCTGCGACGCTGCGGCTGCTCGCCGACGTGCCGGGGCTGTCGACCTACTGGCAGCCGACCGTCGATGCGCCCGACGAGGTCGCGCTGCACGAATTCGAGCAGGTCGCGGTGCACACCAGCGCCGTGCACGTGTTCTCGTGGTGGCCGTTCGACACGCGACTGCGTCTGAGCGAGCGCGAGAGCCTCTGGCATCCGCTCTTCGTCGCGGCCTCGACGCAGCCCGTGCCACCGCGCGACGCGCTGCTGGAGTTCGTCGTCGACGACGACCCCGCGCTGCTGCCGTCCGAAGCGGCCACCCTCCTCGCCCTGCTGGGGCGCGAGGGCTCGCCCGCGTCGTCCGGCCCGGTGACGGGTCGGGATGCCCGGCGTCGCTAGGCTGTCGCCATGACCGCCGACGCCGCGTCCGTGCGCACCTCGCCGCCCACGCTGCACGACGTGGCACGCGCGGCGGGCGTCTCGCTCGCGACGGCCTCGCGCGTGCTCAACGGCTCGGAGCGCAAGGTGGCCGACTCGTTCCGTGAGCGGGTCGAGAGGGCTGCCGACGAGCTCGGCTACACCGCGAACGCCTCGGCGCAGGCCACCGCGCGGGGCACTTCGGCGGCCATCGCGCTGCTCGTCGCCGACATCGCCGACCCGTATTTCGGACTGATCGCCTCCGGCGTCGCGCGCTTGGCCGATGCCGCGGGGCTCATCGTCACCGTGGCGATCACCGAACGCGATCCCGACCGTGAGGTGCGCATCCTTCGTGCGCTGCGCGGTCAGCGCCCGCGCGGCGTGATCCTCGCCGCCTCACGCGCCGAGAACCAGGGCGCGTCGAGCGTCGCCGAGCTGTCGGCGCTGCGCGCGCTGGGAGGGCGCACCGTCACCTTCGGCGACGGTGGCGACCGGAGCATCCGGATCGACAACCGCGGTGGCGCGGAGCGACTGGGCATCCAGATGGCACGGCTCGGCTACCGGCGCGCGATCGCGATCGTCGCGGCCGCAGGCGTGCGCACCTCGGACGACCGCCTTGCCGGGTTCACCGCGGGATTCGCCTCCGGGGGCGGTCAGGTCGATCGCGTGCACCGTGGATCGTTCGAGCGCGAGGCGGGCGCCGCCGCGATGACCGCGGCTCTCGCCGACGGGGTGGATGCCGGGACCCTCGTCTTCGCGCTCAGCGACGTGGTCGCCGTGGGGGCGATGACGGCGATCCGCGACGCGGGGCGCCGCGTGGGCGAGGACATCGCCGTGTGCGGGTTCGACGACGTGCCGGTCAGCCGAGACGTCACCCCGCGGCTGACGACCGTGCACGTGCCGCTGAGCGACCTCGGCGAGCAGGCCTTCCGCGCGGTCGTCGAGCCGGAGTGGACCCAGCCACCCGCCGCCCTCGAGGTGGTCGTGCGCGAGAGCACGCCGGGAGTGGCTCCGTGACGCGAGTCGTCTTCGCCCCGGACAGCTTCAAAGGCACCATCGCCGCGGCCGACGCGGCCCGCGTGCTGGCGGACGCGTGGCTGACGGTCGATCCGGAGGCCGAGACGGTGCTGCGCCCGATGGCAGACGGGGGAGAGGGCACCTTCGCCGCCTTCGCCGCCGCGGTTCCGGGGGCCGAGCGGATGCCGATCACCGTCGACGGCCCTGCCGGGCATCCCGTCGAGACTTCGTGGCTGCTGCTGCCGTCGACCGCCGACGCCCCCGACGGCACGGCGGTGATCGACCTCGCCTCGACGTCGGGCATCGAGCTGCTCGACGAGCTGCGACCCTGGGATGCGGATTCGCGCGGCTTCGGGCAGGCGATCGCGGCGGCCCTCGACCACGGCGTCTCACGGCTGGTACTCGGCATCGGATCGAGCGCGTCGACCGACGGAGGCACAGGCATGCTGCGCGCGCTGGGCGCGCGGTTCCTCTCCGCCAACGGCTCGGAGGTCGTGCCGGGCGCCCGCGGTCTCGGCGATATCGCCTCGGTCGACCTGGTCGGGCTGCGCTCGGCGCCCGAAGTGCGGGTGCTCACCGACGTGACCAACCCGCTCACCGGCCCCCGCGGCGCGGCGGCGGTGTTCGGCCCGCAGAAGGGGCTGGTCGACATCGCCGATCAGCGGCGGACGGATGCCGGACTCGCCCGCCTCGCCGAGCTGCTCGCCCTCGACCCGCAGACCCCCGGCGCCGGTGCCGCAGGAGGAGTCGGCGCAGCGCTGCTCGCCTGGGGTGGCGCACTTCTGCCGGGAGCGGCGGAGGTCGCGCACCTGATCGGGCTCGCGGATGCCATCGCCGGCGCCGATGTCGTCGTGACCGGGGAAGGCGCCTACGACGGGCAGTCCGGTGACGGCAAGGTGCCGTCGTTCGTGGCATCCCTCGCCGCAGAGGCGGGCGTCGACGCGCTGCTCGTCGCCGGGCGCATCGACGACGACGCCGACATCGGGTTCTTCGCCGAGATCCGCTCGCTCACCGAGCTGGCCGGGTCGGGAGCTGCAGCGCTGGCCGACCCGCAGAGATGGCTGCTCGAGGCGGGACGGCGGCTCGCCGCCGCTCGCCGCTGACCCGTCGGCGCGGACCGGCATCCGGTCCTGCGGCCGACTCGGCGCCGAACTGGCGCCGCGTCAGCCGCCGAGGGCAGCCGACACGACGGCGCGCGCCTCCTCCTGCACCTGCGCGAGGTGCTCCGGACCCTTGAGGCTCTCGGCGTACAGCTTGTAGACGTCCTCGGTGCCCGAGGGGCGCGCGGCGAACCACGCATGCTCGGTCTGCACCTTCAGCCCGCCGATCGCCGCCCCGTTGCCCGGTGCATGCGACAGCTTCGCCGTGATCGGCTCGCCGGCCAGGTCGGTCGCGCTCACGGCATCCGGAGCCAGCTTGCCGAGCGTCGCCTTCTGCTCCGGCGTCGCCGGGGCGTCCACGCGCTGGTAGGCCGACGCGCCGAAGGCCTGCTCGAGCTCGCGGTAGCGCTCCGACGGCGTCTTGCCGGTCACAGCGATGATCTCGGCGGCGAGCAGGCAGAGCAGGATGCCGTCCTTGTCGGTCGACCACACGGTGCCGTCCATGCGCAGGAACGAGGCTCCGGCCGATTCCTCGCCGCCGAACGCGACCGAGCCGTCGAGCAGGCCGGGCACGAACCACTTGAACCCGACGGGAACCTCCAGCAGGCGACGGCCGAGCGACTCGGCGACGCGGTCGATGATCATGGACGACACGAGGGTCTTGCCGATCGCGGCGTCGCGCGGCCACTCGGTGCGGTGCGAGAACAGGTAGTCGATCGCCACGGCGAGGTAGTGGTTCGGGTTCATCAGGCCGGCGTCGGAGGTGACGATGCCGTGCCGGTCGGCGTCGGCGTCGTTTCCGGTGAGCACGTCGTAGTCGCCGCGCTTCGCCACGAGCGATGCCATCGCGCTGGGCGATGACGGATCCATGCGGATCTTCTCGTCCCAGTCGAGCGTCATGAAACGCCAGGTCGGGTCGACCTCGGGGTTCACCACGGTGAGGTTGATGCCGTGCATGTCCTTGATCAGCTGCCAGTACTCGACCGACGCGCCGCCCAGGGGATCCGCACCGATCCGCACGCCCGCCCGCCTGATCGCCTCGATGTCGATGATCGACGGCAGATCGCGCACGTACGCGTCACGGAAGTCGTACTGGCCGATCGAGTCGTCGTCGATATCGGCGTGGGGAATGCGCTGGACGCCCTCCAGGCCGGCCTCGATCAGTGCGTTGGCGCGCTGCGCGATCCAGCCGGTCGCGTCGGTGTCGGCCGGCCCGCCGTTCGGCGGGTTGTACTTGAAGCCGCCATCGCGCGGCGGGTTGTGGCTCGGGGTGATGACGATGCCGTCGGCACGCTCGGGGTCGTCGGCCGCGCGCCCTCGGTTGCTGGTGAGGATGGCGTGGCTGAGCGCCGGGGTGGGCACCCACGAGTCGCGCGAGTCGACGCGCACATCGACGCCGTTGCCGATCAGCACCTCGATCGCGGTGCGCTCGGCGGGAAGCGACAGCGCATGCGTGTCGCGGCCGAGGAAGAGTGGGCCCCGGATTCCCTGCTCGCGGCGGTAGTCGACGATGGCCTGCGTGGTGGCCACGATGTGCTGCTCGTTGAAGCTCGTCGTGAGCGAGGAGCCGCGGTGCCCGCTCGTGCCGAACGCGACCCGCTGCGCGGCCACGGACGGGTCGGGGATGCGGTCGTAGTAGGCGGCGATCAGCTCGTCGACGTCGATGAGGTCTTGTTCCTCCGCAGGGAGGCCGGCTCGGCTCGTCATGGGAACAGTCTGCCCCTCCTTGGTCGGTCGCGCACCTCGGCCGGGGGCGGATGCCGTGACCTGGGGGTTCACGGCGATGACACGGCTCGAAGGGGCGCGCGGCTGCGGGGCTAGGCTGACCAGGTGACCGAACGCCGCACCTACAGCTATCTGGGCCCCGCAGGAACCTTCACCGAAGCAGCGCTCGACCAGGTGCCCGAGGCTCGCGGTCACGACTGGAAGGCCGTGCACAACGTCGGCGAGGCGCTCGCCGACGTGCTGGAGGGTCGCAGTCACGCGGCGATGATCGCGATCGAGAACTCCGTCGAGGGCGGGGTGTCGACCACGCTCGACGCGCTCGCCACGCTGCCGGGGCTGCGCATCATCGGCGAGTACCTGGTGAAGGTGAACTTCGTGCTGGTCGGCAAGCCGGGAGTGCGGCTGGAGGATGTCGAGGTCATCGCCGCGCATCCCGTCGCCTACGCGCAGTGCCACAGCTGGCTCGGCGAGCACCTGCCCCGGCACGCTCATGTTCCGGCGGCCAGCAATGTGGCGTCCATCCTCGGCGTGCTCGACGGGTCGTCGCCCGCTCAGGCCGCCATCGCCGCGCCCGGGATCGTGCAGCATCACGACGTCGAGGTGCTGGCAGAGCAGATCGGCGACAACGACAACGCCGTGACGCGCTTCGTGCTCGTGTCGAAGCCGACCTCGCCGAGCGAGCCGACCGGAGCCGACAAGACCTCGCTGATCGTCGAGCTGCCCGACGACCGCCCCGGCGCTCTGCTCGACATGCTCGAGCAGTTCTCGACCCGCGGCATCAACCTGTCGCTGCTGCAGTCGCGGCCGGTCGGCGACGCGCTCGGCCGGTACCGATTCGTGGTGGATGCCGACGGGCACGCCTATGACGAGCGCATGGCCGACGCGCTGCTCGGCATCCGCCGGTTCAGCCCCCGCGTCGTCTTCCTCGGCTCGTACCCCCGCGCTGACCGCCGAATCGTGCACTACCCCGAGCGCTACGCCGACGGCGTCTTCGTCGAGGCCCGCGACTGGCTGCGCGCCCTGCTGCACGGCGAGCCCGACGCGTAGACGCGCGGGTCGCCGGCGGCGTTTCGCGGCATCCGGCATCGCGGCATCCTGCATCCGCTGGGATGCGAAAGTCTGGTGCAGCCACGCGCGCACCGCACTTTTCCATCCCCAACGCGGCATTCGTCACGGTGTGGGATGGAAAAGTGCGGTGGGAGGGCAGCTGAACCGGCCGACGGCATCCCAAGGCGACGACGCGTTCAGCCGCGGGAGGCCAGCGCGGAGCGGATGCGGGTGACCAGAGCATCCGGATCATCGAGATCTTCCTGGGTGAGGCGCATGACGATCCAGCCCAGGGCTTCGAGCTCGCGCTGACGCTGGATGTCTCGACGCCATTGGTCCTGACTCGTCCGGTGCCCATCGCCTTCGTACTCGATCCCGATCTTCAACTCGGGATAGGCCAGGTCGACGCGTGCGACATGTCTGTGCCCGTCGAACACGTCGTGCTGAACGACCGGTTCCGGCAGACCGTGGCGCACGAGCATCAGACGAGTCTCAGTCTCCTTCGGCGACTCCACGTCGTCGCGGGCGAGGGCGAGCGCAGCGCGAACCGTCTCACGACCTGTGAACCACCCCCACGAATCGACCCGCGCCGCGATCTCAGCGCGGCTGACGCGAGGGCGTCCGGGCTCCAGACCCGGATAGTTGAGAGAGCGAGTGATGATCGCCTCGATGGCGGTCACCGTCGCCTCGAGATTCAGTTCGTGTGCAGACGTGATCAGTGCCGCGACGGGATCGACTGTCCGCACGCCGTGAACCGTCCAGGTCGTGGCGCGATCTTCGTTCAGACGGCGCCCCACGACGCCAGCGGTCTTGGGCGGAGTCGCACTGCGCGGAACCGCGATCTCGATCGGCTCGCGCGGCTTCTTCCTGGTCTTCGGCTGCCAGGGTCGCGGGTGAGGGATGCCCCAGATGCGCATCGCGGATCTGCCGACGAGACGGTTGTGCGGGCGCATCCGAGGCCGGTAGCACGCGACGTTCTGCAGAAACGTATGCGGCTCGGCGGGGGCTCGCACGCCGTTGAAGGGGCGTACCAAGTCGGGTGTACTGGCACGCCACTTGCCGACTCCGGCGGCCGTCGCGTCGCGCAGCGCGAAGTGGTCTCCGAGCGCGGCGGGCAGCTTTCTGCGGTGGTGCATCCGGCCATGATGACCGAGCGCGCATCCCGGGCGAGCGACGATCCCCGGTCGTGGTGGGCAAGAGAACCGGCACCGTCTGCTGTGCAGAAGCAGTCATGCCGACCGCCGGTGCTGGCGGGGACGGCCGGGCCGGGGATGGAAAAGTGCGCTGTCAGCCCGTGCTGACCAGCCGAACCCATCCCCGGCCCGCGTGATCATGAGCCCGGGATGGATTACGCCGGTGCGACGGTGCCCGTGCCAGACGAATGCATCTCTGGCTGCGCAGCCACCAGCAGGTCCAGCGTCTGCATCCGACCCGGTGTCGCGTCCAGCGGTTCGGCGTCGTACGCGCCGGCCACGGGCGAGATCATGATCTCGTCGACGCCGTGCTGCGCAACGAACGCGGCCAGCGACGAACGCACGTCATCACCCGAGCCGATGAACCACCGCTGACGCATCGCGTCGATGAGGGTCTGCTCCTGAGCATCCGAAGGCGCGGCCAGCGCCTCCTCGACCGTCTCGAGAACCTGCATCGGCTTGTTGCCGCGCAGCCGCGCCATCGCGCGCAGCTGCGGCAGGGCGCGCTCCGCCGCCTCGTCTGCCGAGGGAGCTGCCACCACGTTCGCCGTGAGGAAGGTCAGTGGCTCGGCCAGCGCCTCGGAGGGGCGGAACTGCGACCGGTACAGATCGAGCGCGCGCTCGAGCCCGACTCCCGCGAAGTGGTTCGCGAACACGTAGGGCAGGCCGTGCGAGGCCGCGAGCTGGGCGGAGTAGTCGCTCGATCCCAGCAGCCAGATCGTGGGGGACCCGGATGCCACGGGCGTGGCCTTCACACCGTATTCGCCGCCGCTGGTGAAGCGCACCGTCGCGCCGTCGGGCTGGAGCATCGCGGCGATGTCCTGCACGTGGGCGGGGAAGCGCTCGACGTCTCCGGTGGTGCCGGACTGGCGCAGCAGATGTGTGATCACCGGGTCACTGCCGGGGGCGCGGCCGATGCCGAGGTCGATGCGCCCCGGGGCGAGCGCCTCGAGCGCGGCGAACTGCTCGGCGACGATGAGCGGCGCGTGATTCGGCAGCATCACGCCACCTGAACCCACGCGGATCCGCTGCGTGCGAGCCGCGGCAGCCGCGATGAGAACCGGGGGAGTGGTCGATGCCACGGAGGGCATGTTGTGGTGCTCGGCGAACCAGTAGCGGGCGAGTCCGAGCGCGTCGGCATGCTGCGCGAGAGCCATCGACGACGCGACGGCCTGCGCGCTGGTCTGGCGTGAGCGGACGGGGACGAGATCGAGAACCGAGAAGGAGAGTGCAGTCATCATCAGCCTCAACCACGCACCGTGGCTGCGCATTCCGCGACACGGGGTTGACCGGCGTCACGGCGAGGCGTAGGCCGAAGGCATGCGCCTCTTCGCAGACAGGACGGATGCCGGTCGCCGCCTCGCCGAGCGGCTGAGGGAGCACCCGGACGCCCTCGCGCAGACCTCGGGTGAGCTCGTCGTGCTGGGTTTGCCCCGCGGCGGAGTGCCGGTGGCAGCCGAAGTGGCCAGCGCGCTGCGCGCCCCGCTCGACGTGCTCGTCGTGCGCAAGGTCGGCGTGCCCTGGCATCCGGAGCTCGCGATGGCCGCCGTCGGGGAGGAGGGTGCCGTGGTGCGCAATGACGACGTCATCGCGGCATCCGGCACCACCCCGAAGGTGCTGGCCGCGGCTGAGTCGCGCGAGCGCGCCGAGGTGGCGCGGCGCGCGCAACGGTTCCGCGGCGGACGCGATGTCGTGCCGCTCGCCGGGCGCGTCGCGCTGATCGTCGACGACGGCGTCGCCACCGGCGCGTCGATGCGCGTCGCCTGCGAGATCGCACGCGCGCGGCGTGCGCGCCGGATCATCGCGGCGACACCGGTGGGCGCGCCCGAGGCGATCGAGTCACTGCGCGGAGTCGCCGATGAGATCGTCTGCCTCGCCGTGCCCGGCGACTTCATGGCCGTCGGAATGCACTACGTCGACTTCCGCCAGACCCCGGATGCCGATGTGGAGCACCTCATGGCGAATGTCGATCGGTTCTGATCCCCACCACGGGCGGATCCCCGGCGTACCCTTCCTGGAATGGAGTCCAGCATCTTCTTCATCGTCGTCGGCGCTGTCGCAGTCGCAGCCGTGGCCCGAGGACGCGGGTGGCCCGCACCGCTGCTCGTCACGGTCGTCGCGCTGCTGGCATCCTTCCTCCCTTTCGTTCCGGATGTCGCGATCGACGGCCACGTGCTGCTGAACATCGTGTTGCCGCCGCTGCTGTACTCAGCAGCGCTCGATGTGTCGTTTCTGAGCTTCCGTCGCGCGATGCCGCAGATCCGTCGGTTGGGCATCGGTCTCGTCGTCGTCACTGCTGTCGTCGTGGGGCTGCTGGCGTGGTGGATCATGCCCGAGCTGACTCTGCCGGGCGCCCTGCTGCTCGGCGCGATCGTCGCCCCTCCGGATGCCGTGTCCGCGGCGTCGATCGGACGCCGGCTCGGCCTGCCGCGGCGCATCATGACGGTGCTGTCGGGGGAGAGCCTGATCAACGACGCCACCTCGCTGACCATGTTCCGGGTGTTCGCCGCGATCGTCGCCGGGGCGACGGTGTCGCTCTGGGACGGAATCTGGCAGTTCGCGCTCGCCGTGGTGGTCGGAGTGGCGGTCGGGATGGTGTTCGGCATCGTGCTGCACCAGCTGCGGATGCGCGTGGACGATCCGGTCGTGAACGGCACCTTCGGTCTGCTGGCGCCGTTCGGCGCCTACGCGATCGCTGAGCAGCTGCTCGGCTCGGGCGTGCTGGCGGTCGTCGCGATGGGGCTGTTCGTCGGCTTCAACGCCCCGAAGACGAGTTACGCGACGCGGCAGCAGGAGGCGCCGCTGTGGCTGTCGGCCGACTTCCTGCTCGAGTCGTTCGTGTTCGCGTACATCGGGCTGCAGCTGCCGCGAGTAGTCGGTGAGCTGAAGGACGGCGAGGGTGGCACGATCGTGCTGCTCGCGGTCGTCGTGCTGCTGGCGGTGCTGACCGTGCGGCCGCTGTTCGTCTACCCGGCGGGAGCGTGGGGGCAGCGCTGGACCACGCTGCGTCTGCGCAGGTGGGAGAAGATGTCGGCGGCCAAGAAGGTGCTTCCCCTCGCCGAAGGGTGGGGTCGACGGCATCCGCTCACCGAGGATCAGCTGCGCCGCCGCCTGACCGAGACCCGGCTCTCGTGGCGCGACAACGCGGTGATCTCGTGGGCCGGGATGCGCGGGGTGGTGACGTTGGCGACCGCGCTCGCCGCCGCCGACCTGGCAGGTCTCGACGCGGTCGCGTCTGACGCGATCGTCGTGGTCGCGTTCGCCGTGACCGTCGGCACGCTGCTGCTGCAGGGGCTGACGCTGCCCTGGCTGATCCGCGTGCTGGGCGTCGTCGACGACGAAGAGGCGAAGGAGGATGCCAGGCAGCTCGAGGCGGTGCGCGAGCGCAGCCGTGAGGTGGGCAAGGCCTACCTGCGCGAGGCGAGGCGCACATGGGCTCGGGAGTACGGCGAGGATCAGCTGCCTGCGTTCGATTCGTACGCCGAGCGTCTGGTGCGCATGCAGGCGGGCGCCGACCAGGCGGGCGAGGAGACGGTGCGTCCCTCGCCGGAGCAGTTCGCGGCGATGGCGAAGGGTTGGCTGTCGGCGCGCCGCGACCTGCTGCTCGAGGAGCGCCGCGCCGGCAACCTCAGTGAAGAGGTCATGCACGAGCTGATCGCGGCGATGGATGCCGAAGAGCTCGCGCTCGACACGAGGATGGCCCTGCGCACCTGAGCAGGTGCTGCCCGGGGCGGGCAGCGGCGTCAGGCCGCGACGAGCGAGTCGGCCGATGGGCGGCCCAGGCGCAGCGCGGTGAGAATCTGCCAGCGGGCGCTGTAGCTGTAGCCGCGGAGCTGCTCGAGGGCGGCGATGTCATCGCGGTCGAGCCCGTCGCGGACGGCCTCACGCAGCAGGTCGTCTCTCGTGGCCGGGAACTCCATGTCGGCGAGGAATCGACGGAGTGCAGGTGACGGGGACATGAAAGGGTCCTTTCCGGATCAGAGCGGGGAGCGCCCGGGCGGGGCGCTCCCCGCTGCGCGGATCAGGCGCTGATCGCCTCACGGGTGTCGGTCGACTCGACCTGGATGCGACGCGGCTTCGCGCGCTCGCTGACCGGGATGATCACCGAGAGCACGCCGCTGTCGTACGACGCGCTGATGCGCTCGAGGTCGACTCCGTCGCCGAGAGTGAACTGGCGGAAGTAGCTTCCGGTGCCGCGCTCGCGGGCGATCCAGCGCATTCCCTCGCCGGTGTCGGCGGTGCGCTGCGCGCGGATCGACAGCTGCGAGCCGTCGAGATCGACGTCGATCGAGCCGGGGTCGGCGCCCGGGATGTCGGCATGCAGGACATAGCGGTCGCCGTCGCGGCAGAGGTCGACGGGCATCACGCGCGGGGCGCGTACGGAGTCCAGCACGCTCGCGGCGAATCGATCGAGCTGACTGATCGGGTCGAGGGTCATGGCCATGGTGTTCTCCTCTCACTATGGGCCGCCGGGCGGCGGCTCTGATGTCGGATGCAGGAAATCTGCATCCGTTGCTGTATATTTATAGCCCCGAGTTAGACAGATTTCAAGTACCCGGAACGGATGCCAGATGTCCCCGCGCGACGCCGCAACTCCGCTGTACGGGATCGCCGTGGCGGCCGATCTCGCCGACGTTCCCGAGGCGACGCTGCGGCTGTATGAGCGGCGCGGATTGCTCGCGCCGTTCCGCAGCGACGGCGGCACGAGGCGGTACAGCGACGATGACATCGACCGCCTCCGCCGGGTGGCCGAGCTGCGCGATGCCGGGGTGAACCTCGCCGGCATCGGGCGGGTGCTCGAGCTGGAAGACGAGAACGGCGACCTGCGCCGTGAGCTGGAGCAGGAGCGTCGGGCGCGCTGAGAGCGCGGTTCCCGGCATCCGGATGCCGAAAGCGCCCCGCCCCGGACGGGGCGAGGCGCTCTGCGGAGGAAGGGGAAGTGGTCAGCGTGCGCCGGCCGGCTCCTTCGTGGCATCCGGCTCTGCGGCATCCGTCTCGTCGTCCACGTCGTCGGCGAACGGCAGGCCGTTGCGCGGAGCGTTGTAGAGCTCCTCGTCGAGGATGCCCTCGCGCTTGGCGACGATGGTGGGGACCAGCGCCTGGCCCGCGACGTTGACCGCGGTGCGGCCCATGTCGAGGATCGGGTCGATGGCGAGCAGCAGGCCGACGCCCTCGAGCGGGAGGCCCAGGGTCGACAGGGTGAGCGTCAGCATCACGACCGCGCCGGTGGTGCCGGCCGTCGCGGCAGAGCCGACGACCGAGACGATGACGATCAGCAGGTACTGGATGAAGCTCAGCTGGATGTCGAAGAACTGCGCGACGAAGATCGCGGCGATGGCCGGGTAGATCGCGGCGCAGCCGTCCATCTTGGTGGTCGCGCCGAGCGGCACGGCGAACGAGGCGTAGCCGCGGGGCACGCCGAGGTTGCGCTCGGTGACGCGCTCGGTGAGGGGCAGGGTGCCGATCGACGAGCGGCTGACGAAGGCCAGCTGCACGGCGGGCCAGACGCCCGAGAAGTACTGCTTGATCGACAGGCCGTGGGTCTTCACGAGGATGGGGTAGACCACGAAGATCACGAGGGCGAGGCCGATGTAGACGGCCGCGGCGAACCAGGCGAGCGAGGTCAGCTTGTCCCAGCCGTACTTGACGACGGCTGAGCCGATGAGGCCGAAGGTGCCGAGCGGGGCGATGCGGATGATCCACCACAGCACGCGCTGGATGACCTTGAGCAGCGACTCGGTGAAGGCGAGGAACGGCTCGGCCTTGCGGCCGGCCTTGAGGGCTGCGATGCCGACGACGGCGGCCACCACGATGACCTGCAGGATGTTGAAGTTCACGTTCGAGACGAGCGTGCCCTCGACCGGGCCGGGACCCGTCGACACGTTGAGGCCGAGGAAGTTCTGCGGGATCAGGCCCAGCAGGAAGTTCCACCACGTGCCGACCGTGTACGGGTCGCCCGTGTCGAGGCCCGCGCCCGCCTTGGCGCCGGGCTGGATGACCAGGCCGAGCGTGATGCCGATGATCACGGCGATGAACGCGGTGATGCCGAACCACAGGATCGTCTGACCGGCCAGGCGCGCGGCGTTCTGCACGCGACGCAGGTTGGAGATGCTCGCGACGATCGCCGTGAAGATGAGGGGAACCACGGCCGCCTTCAGCAGCGTCACGTACGAGCTGCCGATGCGGTCGAGCGTGTCGGACAGCACCGTCGGGTTGGTGCCGCTCGCGCCGAGCGAGACGGCGATTAGGCCGACACCGATGCCCAGGATGAGGGCGGCGATGATCTGGAACCCGAACGAGGTCAGCAGCTTGCGTGCCGGGCTTGGGGTGTCGGGCGCCTTCTGGGCGCGCGCGATGGAAGATGAGGTGCTCAAGAGGACTCCAATTGTTTGCGCGGAGTGCGCGTCGTGTGGAGTAAACGCTATGCGGAACGACGTATTCCAGAGAATAGATGTGACGAAGGATGACGGGGCCGGGTCCCCCCGGCCCGGGCCGCGGTCGCTCCGCCCACCCCGCCCGGTCGCAGAGCGGACACCCTCCCGGTCGTTGAGCGAGCGAAGCGAGTCGAAACGGCCCTTCTCGTAGCCGCGGATGTTCGACGAGTCGATGCGCGTGAGGTGTGCGAGGTCGTCTTGGGTGAGGCCTCGGCGCACCCGCTCGTCCGCGATCAGCTCGCCGATGCGAGCGGCAGCAGGGGAGGGGACGCGGGGCACCTGTCAAGCGTGAGGAATGTGGGCGACATGTGCCAGGGTTAACGCACCCGGGTGCAAGTACCGATCCGGGGTTGACGCCCTGGAGGTGCAATGGCCGGCGCGCCCAACGCAGATGCGCTCGATGCTCTGCTCGCTGCCGATGGCGTTCATCGATACGGCGGCGTTGCCGCTGTGGGAGCGCGTCAGCATCCCTCTCGACTTCAATGACGCGGGTGCAGCGGTGTATCTCGACATGCTGGCCAGGGTCCTCGAGGACGGGCTGATCTCGACCGTCGAGCACTCACGCCTCGAGGCGATCGCCGAAGTGGCGCATCTGGACGCCGACCGAATCACCGCGCTGCACGCCCAATACGTCACAGCGGCATGGGAGGAAGCCCTCGCCGATGGGACGGTGAGTGAAAGCGAACGCCGCGAGCTCGCTCAGATCGCAACGATTCTCGACCTTCCCGTGCCGGAGCTTCCCGCCGCGCCTCTGAAAAGTCAGGCCTTCACGCCGGTCGAGCGCCGGGTCGAGAAGCTCAGAAGTGCGGAATCGGATGCCGTCGTCGCGACGGGCGCGTCATTCACCTTGTCGCCCGGGGCGCGAGTGGTGTTCACGGGAACCTCGAGCAGGCCCCGCGAGGCGTGGGCCCGGGCGCTCGCTGACGCCGGGTTCGTGACAGGCAGCGTGACGAAGAACTGCGTCGTGCTGGTCGCGCAAGACCCGGCGAGCCAATCCGGCAAGGCGAGGACAGCCCGCACGCACGGCATACCGATCGTGACCGAGGCCGAGTTCATCCCGGCCTTCGACGCGTACATTCTGCAGTACGGCTTGACGGGTTGACCGACCCGCTGTCAGCGCGGACTCGCGTGTTCATACCAATGTCGGTGGCCCCTGCGACGATGAAGTATGGCAACTTTCACCGAGGTCGCGGCGCTCGTCCCGACCCTGCGCGACCGGGGCGACGCGTGCGCGTCGCTCACGCAGGCGCAGCACGCGGTGACCGCTATGACGGATGCCGAGGTCGTCGCCGTCCTGCGTGAAGCCAACGAAGCGCTGCAGCACGCCGAGCAGCTGCGGCTGATCGCGGTCGGCGTCATCGCCACCCGCTCGCGCCGCGACGCCGGCCACTCCGGCGCCGCGCAGAAAGAGGGCCATCGCACCGCTGCCTCGCTCGTGCAGAAGATCACCGGCTCGAGCAAGGCAGACGCCTCCCGGCAGGTGCGCGTCGGCGAGGCGATGCTCGGCGGGGAGCCGGATTCGTCGGGCGCGGGTGCCGAGCATCCGGATGCTTCTGCCGATCCGGATGCCACGTGGCGGCCGATCGATTGGCGCGAGCCGCTGCGCGCTGCGCGCCGGGACGGGCGCATCAGCACGACCCAGTTCGACGTCATCGAAAGAGGACTCGGCGAGCCGCCAGCCGTCGACGGAATCGTCGACGAGCAGCAGCGACGCGACGCCGACGACCACGTCCGCGCCGCGTGGGCGCAGGCCGCCGAAGAACTCGTCGCCGAAGCGGGCGAGCGCACCGCCGAAGAGCTCGGCGCCGCGGCCAGGGCGATCCGCGACCTGCTCGACCCCGAAGGTGCTGAGCAGCGGTTCCGCGATCGATACGAGAATCGCTCTTACCGTGTGTGGACCGACCAGTACGGCGTGCGTCGCGCCAGCATCGCCTACGACGATCACGGCGCGGCGCTCGTCGGCACGCTCATCGATGCTGCGCTGCGGCCACGCAGGGGTGGCCCACGATTCGTGGACTCGGAAGAGCAGGCCAGGGCCAAAGCCCTGACAGACGATCCGCGCACCAACGAGCAGCTGCAGTACGACCTCATCATCGACCTTCTTCGCGCGGGCGCGCTTGCCGACGCGAAAGACGTGTTCGGCACACGGCAGGCCGGGGTGCGACTGGTGCAGGTGGTCGACGGCGACGGCGCGCGCGTCGGCTACTCCGAAGACGGACTCGGCGCGGTTCCGGATGCCATGATCGATCAGCACATCTGCGACTCCGGCATCGTGCCCGTCCGCGTCGACGCGTGCGGCAATCCGCTCGACGTAGGCCGAGAGCAGCGTCTCTTCACGCCTCGGCAGCGCATCGCCCTCGCCCTGCGCGACGGTGGATGCCGGTGGACGGGATGCGACCGCCCCGCCTCGTACTGCGAATCGCACCACATCGACGAATGGCATCGCGACGGCGGGCGCACCGACATCGATCGCGGGATACTGCTCTGCCGCTTCCACCACATGGAACTGCACCACGGCGGATGGCGCGTCACGCGCGACGGCAAAGACGATTTCCGGCTTCACGATCCCGGGGGAGGAGTGCGCGCGCTGCGCGCGAGAGGCTTCCTTTCCTACGCGTGGGGTGCGCTCGGGCCACCGCCGTTGCGGTTCCGGCCGGCCATCGCCTGACGCGGTCGGACGGGCTTCCGAAGCGTCCGCTCAGCGGCGATGGCGTGGATGCTGCTTCGCAGGGCGCTCATCGCCGCGGCGGTAGTTGCCCGTCCACCGCGCCATGGCGCCTCGCGCATCCCGCTCAGCGACGGCCGAGAACTGTTCGGCGCGAGGGCTGCGCAGCACGGCGGGTCATCGCCCGTACACGCGCGCGGTGTACTCGAACCCACTCGCCGGCATCAACGGTCCTTCACGACGAGCAGGTCGCCGACATCGCACTCCAGCGCATCGCAGATCGCCCGCAAGGTCGAGTATCGGATCGCCCGCGCACGATCGTTCTTCAGCACCGAGAGGTTCACGATGCTCACCCCGACGCGCGCGCTCAGCTCGGTCAGCGTCATCCCGCGCTCTGCGAGCAGCTCGTCCAGGCGGCAGTGGATGCCCGTGAACTCGTCGTCCACCTCTGCCGGCGTCACACCAACCCCTCCGTCTCGCGCCGCAGCTGCTCGCGCTCGTTCTGCAGCTGCGCTCCGTAGCGGAAGATCGCCGACAGGGCGAACAATCCGACGGCCACGGCGAACGGCCACAGCTCGATGCGTAATTCGAACGGAATCAGGGTGGCGTCCGAAGACCAATCCAACGAGCGCACGGCCAGAGTCATCCCGATCTGCTGCAGCAGATCGCCGAACACAGCGGAGAGCATCATCACGATCGCCATCGCCCCGAACGTGCGAGACACACTGCGGTGGAACGGCTCCCGCTCACCGGCACGCCGGGTCGCGTTGTAGATCGCCCAGGCCACAGCCGCGGATGCCACGAGGCTGAGCACCGTGCCGACGTAGATCAGCAGCCGGATGCTGAAGGGGATCGGCCCCACCAGCGAACCGCACAGCAGCCCTCCGTCTTCCAGCGAATCCAGACAAGCGCTCGACGCGAGCGCATCCTCCTGCTCCTGCACAGCGAGATAGGTGGCATCCGAGAGCACGACACCCGGACCGCTCAGGATCTGCACTCCGCTGAGCACGAGGCCGAGCGCTACGAGGAAGAGGTACAGCCACGACGCGCTCCGGGTGACGTCCAACGCCAGCGTCGTGCTGCCGTGTCGACGCGCACGCCAGATCGAGACCGCCGCGACGAGCGCGGCGACGCTGAGCCAGGCTCCGAGCCAGCCCAGTCCGGACAGCAGGTCTGCGGATGAAAGAAGCATCAGACCAGGCCCTCCGTCTCGCGCTGCAAGCGGTCGCCGACCACGAACACCGAACCGACCACGGCCAGGGCGAACGCGGTGAGCACGAAGGTGAACGGCTCGACCGAGATCACGGCCGTGTCGAAGGGCCCGTCGACGGCGTGAGCCATCGCCGCGTTCGCCAGCATGGTGTCGAAGAGGTGCGCTGCCGCGGCACCGACCAGGCCGACTCCGCCGCCGATGGCCGCGAGCCGCGTGTTGGTCTTGCCGAACACCCGCCCGAGCAGGATGTTGCGGCTCAGGGCGATCAGGCAGGCCACCACGACGACGATCGTGACGCCGAAGGCCAGCTGGCCCAGCACGCCCGACGCGACGCCCACGGCGTCGAGTCCCGTCACCGTGATGGCGCCTCTATCCAGCTCGACCGGGAAGGTTGTGTCGCCGATCTGCGCATCGGCCGTCGTGTCGATGAACTCAACAAGAACGTCGAGCGGGCCGCCACCGACCAGTTCGACGATGCGGACGGCGACGTTCCATACCGTCCATGCGGCGATCGCCAGGCCGGCGATGACGAACAGCGCCAGGCTGACCGTGTCGCCCCTGCTCAGCGTGCGCTCCGCCGGAGCGCTGTCGGTGGTCTTCATGGGTGCTCCATATCGATAGTCGTTGTTATCGGCTTTCGTTAACATAACGGCTGTCGATATGCGTCGTCAACAGGTGGGGGCATTTCGACTCGCTGCGCTCGCTCAATGGCCGGGTGTTTCGAGGCGGGGGTGGCCCTTCGGCAGGCTCAGGGGCCCAAAGGGGGCTGAGTGCGCAGAGTGGGGCTGAGGGTGGCGAGGCGGGGGTGGCCCTTCGGCAGGCTCAGGGGCCCAAAGGGGGCTGAGGGGCCCAGGGTGGGCTCGGGGACCCAGAGTGGGCTCGGGGTATGCCGACGGCGAACACGGGCATTCCACCCCGCCGCGGTCGTTACTCTCGATGTACACGGCGCCACCGCCGCTTCGCCCCGCGCGAAAAGGAGTCACAGCATGTTCGAGAGATTCACCGACCGAGCCCGCCGGGTCGTCGTCCTCGCCCAAGAAGAGGCGAAGATGCTCAACCACAACTACATCGGCACCGAGCACATCCTGCTCGGCCTCATCCACGAGGGCGAAGGTGTCGCCGCCAAGGCCCTCGAGAGCCTCGGCATCTCCCTCGACGCCGTGCGCGAGCAGGTGCAGGACATCATCGGCCAGGGGCAGCAGCAGCCGACCGGCCACATCCCCTTCACGCCGCGCGCGAAGAAGGTGCTCGAGCTGAGCCTGCGCGAAGCGCTGCAGCTCGGCCACAACTACATCGGCACCGAGCACATCCTCCTCGGCCTCATCCGCGAGGGCGAGGGCGTCGCAGCCCAGGTGCTGGTCAAGCTCGGCGCCGACCTCAACAAGGTCCGCCAGCAGGTCATCCAGCTGCTCTCGGGCGCACCCGGCCGCGAGACGGCATCCGTCGGCGCTCAGGCGAACGAGGGTCCCGCCGCTGCCCAAGGCGGCTCGCAGGTGCTCGACCAGTTCGGCCGCAACCTCACCCAGGCTGCGCGTGACGGCAAGCTCGACCCGGTCATCGGCCGCGAGAAGGAGGCCGAGCGGGTCATGCAGATCCTCTCGCGCCGCTCGAAGAACAACCCCGTCCTCATCGGCGAGCCCGGCGTCGGCAAGACCGCCGTCGTCGAGGGCCTCGCCCAGGCGATCGTCAAGGGCAACGTGCCCGAGACGCTCAAGGACAAGCAGCTCTACTCGCTCGACCTCGGCTCGCTCATCGCCGGCTCCCGCTACCGCGGAGACTTCGAGGAGCGCCTGAAGAAGGTCACGAAGGAGATCCGCACCCGCGGCGACATCATCGTCTTCATCGACGAGATCCACACCCTCGTCGGCGCGGGCGCCGCAGAGGGGGCGATCGACGCCGCATCCATCCTGAAGCCGCTGCTCGCCCGCGGCGAGCTGCAGACCATCGGCGCCACCACCCTCGACGAGTACCGCAAGTACTTCGAGAAGGATGCCGCGCTCGAGCGTCGCTTCCAGCCCGTGCAGGTGAACGAGCCGACCCTGCCGCACGCGATCAACATCCTCAAGGGACTGCGCGACCGCTACGAGGCGCACCACAAGGTGCAGATCACCGACGGCGCCATCGTCGCCGCGGCGAACCTCGCCGACCGCTACGTGTCCGACCGCTTCCTGCCCGACAAGGCGATCGACCTGATCGATGAGGCGGGCGCGCGCCTGCGCCTCAGCATCCTCTCCTCGCCGCCCGAGCTGCGTGAGTTCGACGAGAAGATCGCGAAGGTCCGTCAGGACAAGGAGGCAGCGTCCGAAGAGCAGGACTTCGAGAAGGCCGCGGCTCTGCGCGACCAGGAGAAGGAGCTGCTCGGCGAGCGGCTGCGCCTCGAGAAGCAGTGGCGTTCGGGCGACGTCGCGACCCAGGCGGTCGTCGACGAGGGCCTGATCGCCGAGGTGCTCGCCCAGGCGACCGGCATCCCGGTGTTCAAGCTCACCGAAGAGGAGTCCAGCCGACTCGTCTTCATGGAGAAGGCGCTGCACCAGCGCGTCATCGGCCAGGAAGAGGCGATCGCGGCCCTCAGCCGCACGATCCGCCGCCAGCGTGCCGGTCTGAAGGACCCGAAGCGCCCCAGCGGCTCGTTCATCTTCGCCGGCCCCACCGGCGTCGGCAAGACCGAGCTCGCCAAGGCCCTCGCGGAGTTCCTCTTCGACGACGAGGCTGCGCTCATCTCGCTCGACATGAGCGAGTTCGGTGAGAAGCACACCGTCTCGCGCCTGTTCGGAGCCCCTCCCGGATTCGTCGGATTCGAAGAGGGCGGCCAGCTCACCGAGAAGGTGCGCCGCAAGCCGTTCTCGGTCGTGCTGTTCGACGAGATCGAGAAGGCACACCCCGACATCTTCAACTCGCTGCTGCAGATCCTCGAAGAGGGTCGACTGACCGACGGTCAGGGCCGCGTGGTCGACTTCAAGAACACCGTGATCATCATGACGACCAACCTCGGCTCGTCGGCGATCGCCGGTGGTCCGGTCGGCTTCCAGATCGAGGGCAACTCGCAGACGACCTACGAGCGGATGAAGGGCAAGGTCGATGAAGAGCTCAAGCGCCACTTCAAGCCCGAGTTCCTCAACCGCCTCGACGACATCATCGTCTTCCCGCAGCTGAACAAGGACGAGCTGCGTCAGATCGTCGGCCTGTTCACCAAGCAGCTCGCCGACCGCCTGCTCGACCGCGACATGACCGTCGAGCTGTCGGACTCCGCGAAGGACAAGCTCATCGACATCGGCTTCGACCCCGCCCTCGGCGCGCGTCCGCTGCGTCGCGCCATGCAGCGCGAGATCGAGGACCAGCTCTCCGAGCGCATCCTGCACGGCCAGCTGAACACCGGCGACCACGTGAAGGTCGACGTCGTCGACGGCAAGTTCGCCTTCGAGCACGCCCCGCGCGGCGAGAAGGTGTCGGTCAGCGTCAACACCGGCGGCGGCATCTCGACCACGCCCGAGATCGCGGCGGGCTGATCACGCGAGAACAGAAGAGCGGGCGGATGCCATCGGCACC
>NZ_JBSHJX010000009.1:0-126279 GCF_053619695.1 Microbacterium sp. NPDC055521
CTCCAGATGTCGGACCGATCGTGGAGACACGTCCGACATCTGGAGTGTCGGCCCCCGGATCGGCGCCGTCCGCAGGGGGGGCCCACGCCCCGGAGCCGACAACCCGGGAGCCCGCAGCCCCGGCGCCCGCACCCCAGGAGCCCGCACCCCAGGAGCCGGTAGCCGCGGAGCCGGCAGCCCCGGCGCCCGCACGCGCGGAGCCCGCACCCCAGGAGCCGGTAGCCCCGGAGTCGGCAGCTCCGGCGCCCGACGCTCCGGCCCCTCCATCCGCAGAGCCGGGCGACCGCCGGTTCACCCTCACGCTGCTGTCGGTGCTCGGCGTCCTGACCCTGATCACCGGAGTGCTCGCCGTCGTCAGCCTCGTGCAGGGCCCCCGCCTCAGCCAGGTGAAGGTCGACCCGGCGCGGGCGATCGAGGCATCCGGCAGCAGACTGATCCTCACCGCCAACCAGAGCCTCGACGCCATCGACCCCGCACAGGTCTCCGTCGAGCCCGCCGTGCCGTTCACGGTCGATGCGCGCGGGCGCAGCGTCGGCATCCGGTTCACCGTCCCGCTGCACGACGACACGACCTACCGGGTCGCCGTGGCCGGTGTCGCCGCCGCCGGCGGGGGCACCGAAGCCGACCTCGAGACGAGCTTCCGCACACCCGCCTCGAGCATCATGCTGCTGCAGCGCTCGGCCGACGGCGCCGACCGGATCTTCCTCTCCGACCTGAGCGGCGAGAAGGCCGCGCCGGTCTTCGAGCATCCGCGTATCAGCGACTACCGCGCCACGACCGACGTGCTCGTCGTCGCCGTCGAGGAGGACGACGGCTCGCGCCTGCTCGTGATGAACCGCGACGGCTCCGACCAGCGTGAACTGCCGCTGCCGGGCGAGGGGTACGTCTCGTCGGTGCAGGTCTCCGACCGCGCGGGTCTGGTCGGATACAGCTACTCCGACCGCGATCTCACCGAGACGACCGGACGCGCCAGTGTGCTCGTGACCCAGGCGCTCAGCGGCGCGGGTGAACCGCGCATCGTGCAGATCGACGGCAAGGAAACGAACGTGGCCGAGTGGCGCTTCGTGCCCGATTCATCGTCGCTGGTGTTCATCGACTTCGACGGCGCCCTGACGGTGGAGGATCCCACCAGCGACGCGGGCGCGCAGCCGATGGGCACCGCGGCGAGCATCCTCGGCGTCAACCGGGGCACGTACACCGCGCTCATCGAGCGCGCCGACGGCAGCTTCGTCGTGCTCGATCTCACTGACGGCACCGAGCAGCCGCTGCCCGCCTCCGACCCCGACTACGGCGACGCGGTCGGCATCGAGGCCTTCCCCGGCGGCACCCTGAGGCACGTCGTGCAGCGCGACGAGCTGGGCATGCCGACCGGTCAGGCCGTCGTGCGGGTCGACGAGCAGGGCGCCGCGACCATGATCGTCGAGGTGAGCGGCGCGGACTCGATCCTGCAGACCTGCGTCTCGCCGAGCGGCCAGTACGCCGCCGTGACGATCGCCCCCGACCTCGCGAGCAACGACTACGACGACCTGCTGCTGCCCCTCCCCGTCACCCTGCACACCAGCCTCATCGACCTCGTCGGCGATCGCGAGCTGCCCACCCTGAGCGGCTTCGACATCTCGTGGTGCCGCACGGCCCCGCTGCCATGACCGTCGACCGCCGAGACCTGCTCGGGCTGCCGATCGAGGTGGCCCCGCGGCTGCTCGGTTCCCGGCTGCGCACCATCGTCGACGGCGTCGAGACGACTGTGCGTATCACCGAGGTCGAGGCGTACCACGGTCGCGGCACCGGCGACCTGCCCGATCCCGGTTCGCACGCGCGGATGGGACCCACCGCCCGCAACGCCACGATGTGGGGCGAGCCCGGCCACCTGTACGTGTACCTCAGCCACGGCATCCACTCGTGCATCAACGTCGTCTGCGGGCCCGAGGGAACGGCGGGCGGAGTGCTGCTGCGCGCCGGCGAGATAGTCGGCGGAGTGGATGCCGCCGCGCACCGTCGCGGCATCGCGACGCCGCTGTCGCGCATCGCGTTGCGCGACCTCGCACGCGGGCCGGGCCGGCTGGGGCAGGCGCTCGGTCTGCGTCACGCCCTGCACGACGGCATCGACTTCGTCTCGGGTGGGGAGCAGAATGGCGCGATCGCCCGGCTGAGCTGGGGTGATCCGGTGGCCGACGTCTCGTCGGGCCCGCGCGTGGGTGTCGCGGGGACGGCCGGAACGGATGCCTTCCCCTGGCGCTTCTGGATCACCGGCGACCCGACCGTGTCGCCGTTCCGGTGGGGGCGCGGCGCGCGGGAGGCGGCACGGACTCTCGAAAGCCAGCGCGACTGAGCGACGGCCATCGCGCTCTCATTCCGTCGACGGCTTCCGATAGAAGATCGACGTCATTCGCTCGTTGACGCAAACATGTCGCCCTCCTCGGGGCGACGAGGATGCGTCGGCATTCCGGCCGGCCCGGGGGCTGGGGGCTCTCAGCTTGCGGGGGTGCACCCGCAGGACTCGCGCACCCGCAGCTCGGTGGCGAACTCATGGTGTCGGCGCTGGTCGCCCGTCTTGAGCAGGATGCTCACCGCGGCATTCGCCATCTCCTCCAGCGGCTGCACCGCTGTGGTCAGCCGCGGCCACACGAAGTCGGCGGCGACGGTGCCGTCGAACGACACGACGGCGATGTCGTGGGGCACGCGCACGCGGTGCTGGCCGAAGGCGGCGAGCATGCCGATCGCGATCTGGTCAGATGCCGCGAGCACCGCTCGCGGTCGGCGGGGAGCCGCCATCAGCTGGATCGCCGCGTCGTAGCCGCCCTGGTGGGTGAACGGCACGTGCACGAGCGGTCCGAGCGGCAGCCCGGCCGCGGCCAGCGCATCGCGCCAGCCTCGTTCACGCTCGTCGTACCGGGCGGCGCTTCCCGCGAACCCGATGTCGCGGTAGCCGTGGCCGATGAGGTGCTCGGTCGCGGCGCGCGCGCCGACCGCGAAGTCGACGCCCACGCTGTGCAGACCGTCGGTCTCACCGAACTGGCCGATCACCACGGTGGGGATGCCGAGCGCCTCGACCAGCGACTGCTCGCGCGCGGTCAGCACGTCGGCGATGATCAGACCGCCGATCTGACGAGAGACGAGATCGCGGATCTGCTCGGACGTCGCCACCTGCTCGCGGTCGGAGTTCACGATCAGCAGTGAGCGGCCGTTGTCGGCGCTGGCCTGATCGAGGGCGTGGCAGAGCTCGGCGAAGAACGGGCTGCGGTTGTCGTGCACGAGCAGGCCGAACATGTCGGCCGAGCCCATCGACAGCGCCCGTGCGGCGGCGTTCGGACGGTAGCCGAGCACGCGCACCGCGTCGAGCACCCGCTCCCGGGTGAGCGGCGCGACGGCTTTCGGCCCATCGTTGAGCACATAGCTGACGACGGCCGTGCTGACGCCGGCATAACGGGCGACGTCGGCCCGGGTCACAGACCGCGGTCGGCGGTCAGCGTGCATGCGGTTGTCCCATATCGGGAATCATAAGCCGCTCGCCGCCCAGACGTGCGGACTCGTGCGCCATCACGCCAGGAAGCGTGAACCGCGCCGCCTGCCAGGCGTTCACCGGCGGCAGCGTCTGATCGGTCACCGCGCGCACGAAATCGTCGACGAGGAAGTGGTGGCTGCCCTCATGCCCGTTGGGCAGCTTCTGCAGCTCGACGGGGATCCGCGCGCGCTCCTGCTCGTGGATCGCCGCGTACCCCGACACGAACGCGTCGCGCAGCGCGGGTGCGATCCTCGACAGGGCGGGATCGTCGGCGGATGCCGAGGGGTCGGTGTCGATGAGATGCGAGATGTCCTCGAGGCCCTGGCGTGTCTGCCACACCGTGGTGCGGGCGATCTGCTCGAACGACCCTTCCGTGCCGAACCAGCGGAAGCGCGATTCCCGCAGGTGGCTGGGATAGCCCACCCTGCGAAACTCGTTGATGCGCATGGATCCGCCGCCCGCGACCTCGAACAGGGCGGTGGAGTTCGAGAAGTCGTTGTCGAACTGGCTGACGCCGCGCTCGAAGACGCCGTCTCCGCGCTGGTCGGTCACGCCGATCGCCGACACCGCCACGGCGTGGGTGGGCCACGCGCCGAGTACGCCGCCGATCGAGTGCGTGGGGTACAGCAGCGGCGGGTAGCTGGCGGTGCTCTTCCACTCCGCGCCGCCCGAGTACTGGTAGGCCTCGTAGAACCCGAGGTCCATGTCGTGGATGTAGTCGCCTTCGCCGTAGAACAGCTGACCGAACTCGCCGGAGGCGAGCTTCTGCCGGGCGTAGACGGTGGCCGGGTTGTAGTAGCTCGTCTCGCCCATCATGTAGGTGAGGCCGGTCTCGCGCACGGCGTCGATGATCGCGCCGATCTCGTCGACGGTCATCGCCATGGGGACGGCGGAGTAGACGTGCTTGCCGGCGCGCAGCGCCTCGACGACCAGCGGGCCGTGCATCCAGCGCTGGGTGAAGATCGCGATCGCGTCGATCGCCGGTGAGGCGACCATCTCGGCGAAGCTGTCGAACGTGCCGGCGAGGCCGGCGGATGTCACCAGGTCGGACGCGCGCGAAGGCACGACGTCCGTGACATGCACGCCAGAGATGCCGGGATGATGATGAAAGAGGGTGGCGAACTGACCTGCGAACTGGCCCGCGCCGACGAGCCCCATGGTGAACGCCATATGCCGCAGTCTCCCATTCGCCGTCAACGGGTGTCAACAAAGGGAAGGGGCCTCGGAACCGTGCCCCTCAGAACGGTTCCGAGACCCCTCGGTTCCCCAGTGATCTACGCGGGTAGAGTACCACGATTCGAGACGATCTGCACAGCCTTTTCTGATGCAGTCGCGGTGCGGCACGGCTGGGTGACCGCGCCGTGCTAGACTGACCCCTTGTCTGTGCACACTCCTGTGCGCAGTTCGTATCCCACTTCCCTCTTCTCGATCTCGGGTCCTGTCATGGGTTCTGAGTCTGTCGAAGGGTGGGATGCAGACAAGGGATCTTGGGTGAGGCCGTCCGGCCTCACGGTAATGAAGGAGTCACAACATGGCAGCAGTGTGCCAGGTGACCGGTGCTGTTCCCGGCTTCGGTCACAACATCTCGCACTCGCACCGCCGGACGAAGCGCCGCTTCGACCCGAACGTGCAGAAGAAGACCTACTACGTGCCGTCGCTCGGTCGTAAGGTCACCCTGAACGTGTCCGCCAAGGGCATCAAGGTGATCGACGCTCGTGGTATCGAGAAGGTCGTCGCGGACCTCAAGGCGAAGGGTGTGAAGCTCTAATGGCCAAGAAGGCTCAGGACGTTCGTCCGATCATCAAGCTCCGTTCGACGGCGGGCACCGGTTACACGTACGTGACCAAGAAGAACCGTCGCAACACCCCCGACCGCCTCGTGCTCAAGAAGTACGACCCGGTGGTCCGCAAGCACGTCGAATTCCGAGAGGAGCGTTGATCCATGGCTAAGAAGAGCAAGATCGCTCGCAACGAGCAGCGCAAGGTCATCGTCGAGCGCTACGCAGAGCGTCGCGCCGAGCTGAAGAAGACGCTCGTCGACCCGAACGCCACCGATGAGGCGCGCGAGGCCGCCCGCATCGGCCTGCAGAAGCTCCCGCGCAACGCGTCGCCCGTGCGGGTGCGCTCGCGTGACGCCATCGACGGCCGCCCCCGTGGCATGCTCACGAAGTTCGGCATCTCGCGTGTCCGCTTCCGTGACATGGCCCACCGTGGCGAGCTGCCCGGCATCACCAAGTCGAGCTGGTAAGCACCAGTCGCAGAAGGGGCGAGTATCTTCGGATCCTCGCCCCTTTCGCATCCCCGCCCGGAGTGCACACATTTCCCCTTCGAGCCACCTGCCGAAACACAGGACTTCACCTGATTCGCAGGATGCATTCCTGCATCCGCTCCTGAGTTTCGCGAGAGATCCTGCATTCCGGATGCCCTGCACATTCCTGGGTTTCGCGGCTCTATTCCCATCTGCCGGGTGCGGCCCCGACTCGGAACCCCTCGCCGGTGGAAGCTCTTCGGATGGACCTGTTCGAAGAGCTGCGTCGGCGCGGCGGGATCACCCGAACGCGTACTCTGCGTGACGCCGGCGTGCCGGAGCACACCATCCGCCGGGCGAAAGCGGAGGGCGCCGTCATCAAGCCGCGCAATGGCTGGGTCGCGCTGCCGGATGCCGACTGGTTCGCGTTGGCGGTGGTGCGTCGAGGTCTCGTTATCAGCTGCGTCAGTCTCGCAGAGCGTCGGGGGCTCTGGGTTCCCGAGCGGCATCAACGGCACGTCGTGGCGTCGCCGCATTCGTCCCGGTTCTCGGTGCCCGAGCATGCCGTCGTCCACTGGGCACAGCCGGTGATACCTCGGGAACCGGATGCCGTGGAAGACGATCTGCGCAACGCACTGGTGCTCGTCGCGCGCTGCCAGCCGCTGGAGACCGCGTTGGTCATCTGGGAATCGGCGCTGAACAAGGACCTCATCGACCGGGCATCCATGGCCAGACTCGACCTTCCCGCTGCCGCCCGCGAAGTGCTCGACCGGGCTCGTCCCTTTGCCGATTCCGGCCTCGAGACGATCATCATTCACCGGCTGCAGTGGCTGCGGCTGCCGATGCTCGCTCAGGCTTGGCTGTACGGGCACCGCGTCGATCTGCTGATCGGGAAGCGCCTGGTCATTCAGTTGGACGGCGCCACGCATACGGGCCCGCAGCGAACGAGCGACATCGCCCATGACGCGCTGCTCGCGCTCCACGGCTTCCACGTGCTTCGATTCAGCTACGAGCAGGTGATGGATCAATGGGAGCAGGTGCAGGCGGTGATCACCGAGGCCGTCGCCCAGGGTCTGCATCTCGCCGATCGATGACCGCGTGAATATCAGGAGTGCACGCGAAATGCAGGAGCGGGGCGGGCATCCGCTCCTGCATTCCGGGAGAACTCCTGCATTTCGCGCGCGGAGCCGCCGGCCCCGCGCAGCGCCCGGGCCGACCGAATCTGTGACTGAAGTGACCAAAGTGACGCAACTCGCCGGGAAATCGCGCCAAAACCCGCGAAATGACGCGGATTCCTGTGCTGTGGTTGGTACATTCGAGGCGGTCGAACGACCGACGGGGGTCTCTCCCTCGAAATCAACACGATGCGACGGACCGTCGTCGCTGGAGGAGTGACATGGCTGACAAGTCCATCACCAAGACCGAGCTCGTCGCGAGCATCGCTTCCGCTACCGGCGAGAGCCAGGCCACCGTTTCGCGCGTGCTCGACTCGCTGTTCACCACCGTCTCGGACGCCGTTGCCAAGGGCAGCAAGGTCTCGATCCCGGGCTGGATCGCGTTCGAGCAGGTCGACACCGCTGCCCGCACCGGCCGCAACCCGCAGACCGGCGCCGAGATCAAGATCCCGGCCGGCAAGCGCGTCAAGGTCACCGCTGGCTCCAAGCTGAAGGCAGCCGTCAAGTAAGACCGCTTGCCGTACGTGAAGGCCGTCCCTCCGGGGGCGGCCTTCCGTCGTATCGGTCGTAGGCTGGAGGGGTGAATCCGTACCGTCTCGCTGGCCTGGCGATCCTCGTCGTCAGCGGGATCGCGGGCGTCATCGCCGCCCTGATCGTCGGCGGCGGCGCGGTGCCCCCGAAGCTGCTCGACCCCGGCCCCATCGTCATGTGGGGTCTGCCGACCGTGAAACTCGTCGCCAACCTCGGCGCTGCCGCGATGTTCGGCTCGCTCGTGCTGGCGCTGTTCGGACTGCGCGCAAGTACCCGGCCGTTCGAACTCGCGGTCGACACGGCATCCGTCGGCGCCGCCGTCTTCACCATCGGCTCGGGAGCTACCGCCTTCCTCACCTTCATGGCGGCGTTCAACCCCAAGCTCAGCGCCGACCGCGGCTTCGGCGAGCAGTTCGGCCGCTACCTGCTCGAACTGCCGCTCGGCCAGGCATGGCTGATCAGCACGCTGATGGGTGCCGTGATCACGCTGCTGCTGTTCGGCTGGCGCAGCTGGACGGGCATCATGCTCACCGCCGTGCTGGCCGCGGCATCGTTCCTGCCGATGGCCACCCAGGGCCACTCGGGCGACGTCGCCGGTCACACCGTCGCCGTCAACGCGATCCTGATGCACACGATCGGGGCCGCCGTGTGGGTCGGCGGCCTGCTGCTGCTGGTCATCCTGCGCCACCTCGACGCCAACGCGGGCAAGGCCGGCAAGGCGGGCAAGGCGAAGAACGCGAAGCCGGATGCCCGGATCGACCTGCCCGTGCTCGTCGCACGCTACTCGTCGCTGGCGATCGCCGCGTTCGTGGTTGTCGGGTTCTCGGGAGTCGCACGCACCGTGGTGGCGCTGGGAGAGTGGAGTGAGCTTCTCTCGCCGTACGGTCTGATCGTCATCGGCAAGACGGTCGCCCTCCTCGGCCTCGGACTCTTCGGGGCGTGGTACCGCCGCCGGCTCATCCCGCATCTCGAGGGCGCCCGCGAGAAGCGCGCGTTCTGGTCGCTGATCCTCGGCGAGCTCGCGCTGATGGGCATCGCCTCGGGTGCCGCCGCCGCGCTCGCCCGCACGCCCCCGCCGCTCGGCGAGCAGGCGCCCGCCGTGCAGACCCCCGCCGAGCGCCTCACTCGCTCGCCGCTGCCGCCAGAGCTGACCGTCAGCCGCTGGTTCACGTCATTCGACCTCGACGTGCTGTGGATCGCGGCCGTCGGCTTCGGGGTATTCCTCTACATCGCGGGGATCGTCCGGCTGCGCCGCCGGGGGGATGCCTGGCCACCGCACCGCACGATCTTCTGGATGGTCGGCCTGGCGCTGCTGCTGTGGGTCACCAGCGGTCCGATCAACGAGTACCAGGACTACCTGTTCAGCGTGCACATGCTCGGCCACATGCTGCTCGGCATGGGCATCCCGGTGCTGCTGGTGATGGGGGCGCCGGTGACGCTCGCGTTGCGTGCCATCCGCAAGCGCGACGACGGCACCCGGGGCGGACGCGAGTGGATCCTGTGGGCCGTGCACTCGCCGTACTCACGCTTCATCACGCACCCGTTCGTCGCCGCCGCCATCTTCGTGCTGTCGTTGTGGGCGTTCTACTTCACCGATCTGGTGCGCTGGGCGATGTACGACCACCTCGGGCACGAGTGGATGATCATACACTTCCTCATCTCGGGCTACCTGTTCGTGCTGACGCTGATCGGCGTCGATCCGATCCCGTACCGCCTGCCGTACGCGGGCCGCCTGATCACGTTGATCGCGGTGATGGCCATGCACGCGTTCTTCGGCATGGCGATCATGATGCAGGAGGGTCTGTTCGTCGCGGACTGGTTCGGGTCGATGGGCCGCACGTGGGGACCGACGCCGATGGAGGACCAGTACATCGGAGGCGGCATCGCGTGGTCGGTGGGCGAGATCCCGACTCTGATCCTTGCGGTGACGCTCGCGATCCAGTGGTCGAGGTCGGATGCCAAGGTGCAGCGTCGACGTGATCGGCACGCCGACCGCACCGGGGATGCCGAGCTGGAGGAGTACAACGCGCGCCTCGCGAGAATGGCCGAGCGCGACCGGGTGCGCTGAGCCGTCAGTCCTCGAGGGTCGGCTGGTCGCCGTCGGGAGAGCCGACCCGGATCGACACCGATCCGTCGGGGAGGACGGTCGCGGTGCCGTTCACCTTGAACGGCACGTCCTGCGACACCTTGCGCACGGTGCCGTCGAAGAGCGACTGGATCCTCACCTCGATGTGCGCCGTGGCGTCGGCGGGCGGCAGCGCCCACCCGCCGCCGTCGGGCACGAGGCTGACGACAGGCTGCGCGATGATCGACCACTTCGGCACGGTGTCGGGGGCGAGCCGGTTGTGCAGCTGCAGACCGAACGGACAGCGGGTGGGCTGCAGCACCTCCTGCGTCGCGCAGTCGGTGAGGAACTGCTCGACCTGCTGCTGCACGACCTCGATGAACTTCTCGGTGGGCTGGGCCTGCACGTCCACCGGCGTGCGGGCGAGCGCCGTGTCGGCGAGCACGCTCACACCAGGGGTCGACGAGATGGCGGTGTCGACGGTCACCGAGTACCTGCCGGGGGTGAACACCAGCAGATGAAGGGGGTCGAGGGGTGCGGCGCCCCCGCCGTCCACAGAGACCTGACGCCGGTCGATCGCGAATCCGTTCACGGCGAAGACGTCGGCGCCGCGCACGGTGAGCTCGATCTCGGCCAGCGGGCTGGCCGTGAAGCGCCAGTTCGGGGTCACTCCCACCCAGCCGTCCTGTGCGATGGTGAAGGTCGACGTGCCACGCACCCCGCCGGCGCGGTAGTCGACGACGATCTGGTGCACGCCATCCTTCGTGCCCTCCTCGGTGACCGTCACGTCGGTGAGCGGGGCGAGGGCGGCCCGGCGCAGCAGCGCCTCGGAGGCGGACGCGTCGATCCCGGCATCCTGCAGCACCGCGAGGTCGAGCGAGACGCCGGGCACCTGCAGCGCCTCGGCGGCGCGACCGCTCGAGAGAAGATCGACGTATCGCTGCACGAAGGCGGAAGGGCTGTAGAACGACTGGTACAGCGACATCCCGCCGGCGGTGAGGGCGGTGAACAGCAGCACGCCGATGACGGCCAGCAGGGTGAGGTCGGATCGCAGGCTGGAGCGTCTGCGCGGGCGCGCTCGCCCCGGTGATACCCGCCCCTGCATCATGGCGCAATTCTAAGGAGTCAGCGCTGGGACGGAGCCGAACGCACGCGGCGAAGACTTAACATAGGGGCGTGTCCGTCGCCCTCTCCGAAGAACAGCACGCACTGTTCCGACTCATCGAGGACACCGATGAGCACGTCTTCATCACCGGTCGCGCCGGCACCGGCAAGTCGACCCTCCTGCAGCACTTCGCGTGGAACACGAAGAAGCAGATCGCGATCTGCGCGCCCACCGGCGTCGCCGCGCTGAACGTCGAGGGGCAGACGATCCACTCGCTCTTCCGGCTGCCGATCGGGCTCATCGCCGAGAGCGAGATCGAGCAGTCGGATGCGACCCGGCGCATCCTCAACGCGATCGAGACGCTCGTCATCGACGAGATCTCGATGGTGAACGCCGATCTGATGGATGCCATCGACCGTTCTCTCCGGCAGGCGCGCGGCAAGAGAGGCATCCCGTTCGGCGGGGTGCAGATCGTCATGTTCGGCGACCCGTACCAGCTCGCGCCCGTGCCGCCTCGCGGCGACGAGCTGCGCTACATCCAGGATCACTACCGCTCGTTCTGGTTCTTCGACGCCAAGGTGTGGACCGGTGGCGCTTCGACAGGCTCGGCGACCCATGATGTGATGCTGGACATCGGCAACTACGGCGCGACGCTGCGCGTGCACGAGCTGGTGCACATCCACCGCCAGTCCGACGACGGGTTCAAGGCGATGCTCAACGCCGTGCGCTACGGACGCGTCACCGCCGACATCGCCGGGGTGCTGAACGAGAGGGGCGCACGCACACCGCCCGAACCCGAGCCGGGGGAGGTGCCGATCATCACGCTCGCGACGCGCAACGACATCGTGAACAACATCAATCGGCGCCATCTCGCCGCACTCCCCGGCCGTGAGCAGACCGCGCACGCCGAGGTCTCGGGTGACTTCGGCCGCGGTGAGGCGAACTACCCCGCCGACGCCGAGCTCAAGCTCAAGGTGGGCGCACAGGTGATGTTCCTGCGCAACGACATCGCGATGCAGGGCGAGCCCCCGCGCTGGGTGAACGGGTCGATCGGCACGGTCACGCGCATCCTCGGCGATACCGTTCGCGTCGATGTCGACGGCGACGAGTTCGATGTCGAGCCGGCGGTGTGGGAGAGATTCCGCTACGCATACAACCCGGGCACGAAGACCCTCACCCGCGAGGTCGCCGCGGAGTTCACCCAGTTCCCGCTGCGCCTGGCCTGGGCGGTCACCATCCACAAGTCGCAGGGGAAGACCTACGATCGCGCGGTCGTCGATCTCGGATCGGGCGCCTTCGCGCCCGGGCAGACGTATGTCGCGCTGTCGCGGCTCACGTCGCTCGACGGGCTGTACCTCTCGCGCCCGCTGCGGCCGAGAGACATCCGCGTCGACGAGGACGTGCGCCGCTTCATGCGCGAGGCGTGGGAGGCCCGCCAGGCCGAGAGGGCCGAGACGGACGAGAGGGCCGAGACGGCCGAGAGGGCCGAGACGGCCACGAGCGCCGACCCGGATCGGAAGACGCCGGAACCGGGTGCCGTCACGGGCGGCCTCTCAGCCTCGTCGCCCTAGACTCGGAGAGTCCATCCCGGGGGAGTGTCCTATGCATCTTCGTTCGTCGCGCCGTGTGCGCGCAGCCGTGGGCGGCGCGCTCGCACTGGCTCTCGCACTGACCGGCTGCACCGCGTCGGATGCCGACTTCAGCTACACGCCACCGAAGCAGGTCGACGCGAAGCTGCCCGACGACGTGACCGGGCAGCTGCAGGCGGCCGTCGAACAGGCGATCATCGCGAGCGGCTCGTCGGGCGCGATCGTCGGCGTCTGGGTGCCCTGGAGCGGCCAGTGGGTCACCGGCCTCGGCACGCAGGGTCCGGGTGGTGCCGAGGTCACCGCCGACATGTCGTTCCGCGTCGCGGACGTGACGCGGCTGATGACCTGCGATGTGCTCTACGGCATGGTAGACGACGGCACGGTCGAGCTCGACGCTCCCGTGCCCAAGTACGTCTCCGGCGTCGCCGACCTCTCCGACATCACCCTGCTCGACCTGTGCAACGGCACGAGCGGCGTCGGCTCCTCGGAGGGCGTGGTCAAGCCGTACTGGCTGAACACGCCGGCGCGCGAGTGGGCGCCCATGCAGCTGGCGAGCTTCGGGCTGGGCACCGGCCGCACGCCCGCGCACACCGAGTACCGCGAGTCGGATGCCGGGTACCTCATGCTCGGCATGGCGCTGGAGCGCATCTCCGGCCGCAGCGCGTCCGAGCTGATCGCGAAGTACGTCACGGGGCCGCTCGAGCTGCCGTCCACCTCGCTTCCGCCGCGCGAGTCGGCGGCGCCCGCACCGGCGCCCGCGCTCAAGGGCACGTACCTGCCCGCAGTCGAAGGCGGCGGATACGACTGCGCCGCGCCCGTCGACATCACCGAGAGCTCCTCGAGCATCGGCTTCACCGACTCGGGCGTCGTGTCGACCATCACCGACCTCGGCCGCTACGCCCAGGCCGAGGCCCGCCAGGCGCTGCGCGCGAAGAACGCCGAGCCGGCGCGCTTCGGCGCTCCCCTCCCCGCCGGCGCCGACGCGCCGAGCTGGTACCAGGCGACGGGCGGCGGCTACCTCGTGGGATCGATGATCGGACAGCACGGCTGGGTGCCCGGCTACGCGACGGCGGCCTACTCCGACCCGGCCACCGGCTTCACCGTGGCGGTCACGCTCAACGGCTCGTCCGCCGGCGGCTCGATGGCCGCGTACCTCGCCTGGGAGCTCGCGGCGATCGCGTCGAAGGCGCCGGCGGCCGAGGGGCAGACAGCTCCCGAGTTCGGCCTGCCCTTCACGGCCGAGCAGTACGCGCAGAGCATCGCCGATGCGGCGATCTGCGCGCCACCGGCAGCGGAGTGACTCCGTGAAAGGATGGGAAGGTGCGCTCGTCTGGTAGGTCTCGGCTCCTCCGGGGCTTCGCGGGCGCCTCGGTCTCGACCTTCGTCGCCCTCGCCTCCCACGTCGGCGTCGGCGGTCAGATGCCCGGGATGCTCGGCATCGCCGTTCCGTGGCTGCTGTCGTTCATGGTGTGCACGCTGCTCTCGGGCATCCGCCTCTCGGCCATCCGGCTGACGTTCTCGGTGATGGTGTCGCAGGCGCTGTTCCACGTGCTGTTCGTGCTCGGCGCGATCACGCCGCGTGGCGTTATCGCACCGCACGTCCACGGGCCGCTCACGCTCCCGGCCGGCAGCCCCGTGCTCGTCCCCGAGGACGCGGGCATGTGGGTCGCGCACGGTGTCGCTGCCATGATCACCGTGATCGCCCTGCACCGCGGTGAGCGCCTGATCCAGACGCTCATCGCTCTGGCATCCGCCGTCGTCCGCTGGCTGACCCGCGCCGTCGCCATCACGCCGGCCGTTCCCGCCATCCCCGCCCGGCCGCGGTGGGTGGCGCTCACGGCACCGCGTCGAACCGATCAGCGGCGGAGCCCGCTGCGCCGACGCGGCCCGCCTCTTCGCGTCGTCTGATCCATCGCCGCCCACGGGCAGCGCCGGGCGCTCGCGCGCCTTTCCAGATGACTCGCCGCTTCACGGCATCAAGAAAGAGGTCTCCATGTTCCGTATCCGCACCATCATCGCCGCGCTCGCCGTGGCCGCCGTCGCCACGCTCGCCGTCGCCGCGCCCGCGTCGGCTCACGACACGATCGTCTCGAGCACGCCGGCGGCCGATTCGCAGCTCACCACCGCGCCGACGGAGGTCGTGCTCACCTTCTCGAACGCCCTGCTCTCGCTCGACGAGAACAGCGGCACCGCCCTGACCGTCGTCGACGAGTCGGGCAAGGACTGGGTCGCCGGGTCGCCGACGGTCGCCGCCGACACGGTCACGGTTCCGCTGGCCGAGGGGATGCCCGCTGGCGCCTACACGGTCACCTGGCAGGTCGTCTCGAGCGACGGCCACCCGACGTCGGGGGAGTACGCGTTCTCGCTGACCGCGTCCGAGGCCTCCGCGACGCCCACCCCGACCGAGACGGCTGCGGCAGAGCCGACCGAGCAGCCCTCCGATGCGGCGCAGCCTGACGAGCAGTCCGATGCGATGCCCTGGCCGGTGCTGATCGGGCTCGGCGTCGTGCTGCTCGCCGGAATCGTCACGGCGATCGTGATCACCGCGCGCCGCAAGCGCTGACATCATCTGATCGAACGGGCCCCGCCGTGCAGCGGCGGGGCCCGTTCGCGGTGATACGTTCGGCGACAGCGCGAATTCGGCGGGTTCGGGAGGCAGGGCATGGCGATCGTCGACAACGGCATCTACGTGGACGGCGCGCGCACAGCGAATCCCCGCAGCATCGACGAGACGTTCGAACTGATGCGCGAGCGCGGCGGCATGGGCTGGATCGGCCTGTATCGACCTGATGCCGCAGAGCTGCAGGCGGTGGCCGCTGAGTTCACACTGCACGCACTCGCGGTCGAAGACGCCCTGCGGGGGCATCAGCGACCCAAGCTCGAGCACTACGAGGACCATCTCTTCGTCGTGCTGCGACCGGCCCGCTACCTCGACGTCGAGGAGGAGGTGGAGTTCGGCGAGGTGCACGTGTTCGTCGGGCGCGACTTCGTCGTCACCGTGCGCCACGCCGAGGAGCCCGACCTCGGGCATGTGCGCCGCCGCCTGGAGGCCGACCGCGAGCTGCTCGCCCAGGGCCCGGAGGCCGTGCTGTACGCGATCCTCGACGAGGTGGTCGACAGGTACGCGCCGGTTCTCGCCGGACTCGAGAACGACATCGACGAGATCGAGAACCAGCTGTTCGTCGACGACGTCGACGCGACGCAGCGCATCTACGAGCTCTCGCGCGAGGTGCTCGAGTTCCAGCGCGCCGCGCAGCCGCTGACGGACATCGTCGGCGGCCTGCTGCGCGAGGGTGAGAGGCGGGGAGCGGATGCCGAGCTGCAGCGCCGCCTGAGAGACGTGCACGACCACGCCATCCGGGTCGCCGACCGGGCCGCCACCTTCCGCGCGGTGCTCGAGAACGCGCTGACCGTCGAGTCGACGATCGTCGCACGCCGGCAGAACGAGGAGATGCGGCGGATGACCCAGGAGAGCATTCGTCAGGGCGACCAGATGAAGCGGATCTCGGCCTGGGCGGCGATCCTGTTCGCGCCGACCCTGATCGGGTCGATCTACGGGATGAACTTCCGCGTCATGCCCGAACTGCACTGGGCCTTCGGGTATCCGCTCTCTATCGCGGCGATGACCGCGCTCGGCGGCGGCCTCTACCTCGCCTTCAAGCGCAAGGGCTGGCTGTAGCGACGTGTGACGCCGCGCGGCGCGGGCAGCCCCGGATGCCGGGGAGCACACCAGAATGGATGCATGAGCCTCGCCGACCTCGCCCCGCACCCGTACGACGCGATCACCGCTGCCGACCTGCGGCGGGCCGGCAGCGTGAAGTGGACGCGCTTCCCCGACACGATCGGCACGTTCGTCGCCGAGATGGACTTCGGCGTGGCTCCGGCGATCTCGGATGCCGTCGCCGAGGCGCTGCGCACCGGGCTCACGGGCTACCTGCCCCTGCCGATCGCCCACGCCCTGCAGCGGGCGGTGGCGGACTGGCACGCCGACCGGTACGGCTGGACCGTGCCGAGCGGCGACGTGCGGCTGATCGCCGATGTGATCGTCGCATACGAGTTCGCGATCACCACGTACACGAAGCCGGGCGCCGCGGTCATCGTCCCGACGCCGGCTTACATGCCGTTCCTCGACGTGCCGCTGCGGCACGGACGGCGCGTGATCGAGGTGCCCAGCCGGGAGGTCGACGGGCGCTGGACGATGGACCTCGAGGCGGTCGCCGCCGCGTTCGCCGAAGGCGGCGAGCTGCTCGTGCTCTGCAACCCGCACAACCCGCTGGGAACCGTCGCGACTCGAGAAGAGCTGCTGGCGATCGCGCAGACGGTGTCGGATGCCGACGGCCGGGTCTTCTCCGACGAGATCCACGCTCCACTGGTGTACGCGCCAGCCCGCCACATCCCGTACGCGTCGGTGTCGGATGCCGCGGCCGCGCACACGCTGACCGCGACCTCGGCGTCGAAGGCGTGGAACCTCGCCGGCTTCAAGTGCGCGCAGCTGATCCTGACGAACGACGAGACCCGGCAGGCGTGGGATGTCGACGGCGGCTGGGCCGGTCATGGCACTGCGACGATCGGCGTGATCGCGCAGCTCGCCGCATACACCGGCGGCGCCGGTTGGCTGGCCGAGGTCACCGCGTACCTCGACGGCAACCGGCGACTGCTCGCGGAGCTTGTCGCAGAGCACCTTCCCGGTGTGCGGGTCACCGTGCCGGAGGGGACGTACATCGCTCTGCTCGACTTCCGCGACACCCAGCTATGGGCCGGACTCGGTGCGCATGCCGACCTCGGAACCTGGTTCCGCGAGAACGCCGGCGTGGCGATGACCGACGGCGCCCTGTGCGGTCAGGCCGCGATCGGGTGCACGCGTTTCGTCTTCGCCACCCCGCGGCCGATCATCCGCGAGGCCGTGCTGCGGATCGCGAGGGCGCTCGACATCTGAATGCCGGTGTCGGAGCGCGCGATCAGCGCCGAGCGGGCTGACCGGCTTCGTCCATCGCGCCGGTGAGCCTGTCGAGGAAGCGGACGACGGCCGCGTGTTCGAGATCTGAGAGGTCGGCTGCGATCTCGCGGGTCGCCTGCTGAAAGGCGACGACAGGAGCGCCCACGGTCTGCTCGGCGAGCGGCGTGGCGGTGATGACCAGGCTTCTCCGGTCGGAGGGGTGACGCACACGCTCGATGGCGCCGGCGCGCTCGAGCCGGTCGAGCAGCGCGGTCATCGACGCGGAGGTGACGCCCAGGTGCTTCGAGAGGGTCGTAGGGGTGACTCTGTCATCAGAGCGGGCCGCGTTCAGCAGGAACTGGATGATCCTGATCTCGTTGTCGGACATCGACGACGAGTCGCGGGCACGAGCGTGCATCGCATCGTCCGCCTCCTGATATCGCCGAAGCGCGTCGATGATCTCGTTCGCGGTATCCACTTCAACGGTCATGGCCACCTCCTTGCATCCGATCATAGCCCAACATGAAGCTGGACAGATATGTAGTTTGACAAACTACTTTTGACCTGAGTAAGTTTCCTTACATCGGATACCCCCGACCTGAGGAGTTGAAATGGGCACGCTGCACTACGGAGCCACCGGCGAAGCAATCGAGATGCCGGACCGCATCCTCGCTCACCTGAAGGTTCTCGTCTCGACCAAGCTGCGCCGCAACGAGAGCTTCTCGCTCTCGTGGGACCGCCTCGTCGACGGAGCGGTCGAGCGCTCCACGATCTGGCTGCACTGCTCGATCCCGCTGCAGTTCAAGATGGACGCCGAGGCTGCCAAGCAGCTCGATCGCGGCTATCTGCAGCAGCTCGCCGACCAGGCGAACTCGTCGGCAGGCGTGGTCATCGACCTCAGCGACCAGGTCGCCGAGCGCGAGATCTCCGAACTCGACATCCGCACTCCCGCACTGGCGCGTGTCGCATGACCATCGCAGAGCACCCCGCCGGGCGGCTGTACAACCCCGCAGCAGCCGCTCCCGCCGAGCAGGTCTCGCCGCCGGCCACGATCGTGCCGCGCGCGGTGACCTGGAGCAAGGTCGACACCGGCTTCTACGTCGCCTCGAAGGCCGGTGAGTACGTCGGCTCGATCGACACCACGCCCGACGGCCACTTCGTGGCATTCGACGCGACGAGCGCCCCGATCGGGCGCTACGCCGAACTCTCCGCAGCGAAAGCCGCCGTGCTGTCGTGGAAGCCCCAGCGTGAGCGCATGCGCGACCGTCGCCTAGGCCGGATCGTGCACCCGATCGCCGCGTCGGCCGGGCTGGTGGCCGGCGTGACCGCCGCATTCGGCGCGCTGCTCACGGCCTTCCCCGCGTGACGGGCGGCCGCGGGTCGGGCGCTGAGCTCAGTGCGCGAGAACGATCGCGTCGGTCTTCGCCTGCAGGAACGAGCGCAGCTCTGCCAGAGCGGTGATGTCTTCCGCCAGCTGGCGAAGAGCGGCGTCATCGAGATCGAGCGTCTCGTTGCGCCCTTCGAACGTGACCACCCAGGTAGGCAGCCCCTGACGGATCTCCGGGTGCAGGAACGTGATCGTGCTGGCGGAGCGCAGCGTGACGACCACGATCCCCGAGTTCGGGCCCGCTTCGAAGTTCTTGTCGAGCACCGCGATGCCCAGCGAGTCCGCGCTGTGCGACTGGACGTACTCGTTGACCCAGCTCTCCACTGCGGTTCGGTCGCGGTATGGCATTCAGGCACCTGCATTCGTTCAGAGGGAGCGCAGACACGCTCCCTCTGAACGGTAGTCGACTGCACTGAGCGAAAGGCTGAACGCGGCGCACCTGTACATCACGCGCATCGTTGCTTCGCCTGGCGTCAAGGGTCGAGCAGTGAAGTCACGCTGTCGCGGGTTCCCGGCGCGCCAGTCGCAGCCACGTCTCGATGACCGTGTCCGGATTCAGTGAGACCGATTCGATGCCCTGCCCGACCAGCCACTCCGCGAGCTCGGGGTGATCGCTCGGCCCCTGGCCGCAGATCCCGACGTACTTGCCGTGACGACGGCACGCCTCGATCGCCATCGACAGCAGCTTCAGCACCGCGGGATCGCGCTCGTCGAAGGTGTCGGCGACGAGCGCGCTGTCGCGGTCGAGGCCGAGGGTGAGCTGGGTCATGTCGTTCGAGCCGATCGAGAAGCCGTCGAAGTGCTCGAGGTACTCGTCGGCGAGCAGCGCATTGGTGGGCACCTCGCACATCATCACGACCTTCAGGTCGTTCTCTCCGCGACGCAGGCCGTTCTCGGCGAGCAGCTCGACGACGGCCTGCCCCTCGGCGACGGTGCGCACGAACGGCACCATCACCTGCACGTTGGTGAAGCCCATCTCGTCGCGCACGAACCTCAGCGCTTCGCACTCCATCTCGAAGCACTCGCGGAACTCGGGTGATACGTACCGAGAGGCGCCCCGGTACCCGATCATCGGATTCTCCTCGTGCGGCTCGTAGCGCTCGCCGCCGAGGAGGTTCGCGTACTCGTTCGACTTGAAGTCGCTCATCCGCACGATCACCGGTTCGGGGGCGAACGCCGCGGCGAGCATCGAGACGCCCTCCGCGACGCGCTGCACGAAGTAGTCGCGCGGCGACGGGTAGGCGGCGATCCGGGCATCCACCTGGCGGCGCAGGTCGTCTGGCAGAGCGTCGTGCTCGAGCAGGGCGCGCGGGTGGATGCCGATCTGCCGGTTGATGATGAACTCCAGCCGCGCGAGGCCGACACCGCGGTGCGGCAGGCGGGAGAACGAGAACGCCTGGTCGGGCGTGCCGACGTTCATCATGATCTTGACGGGCGGCTCCGGCATGTGCTCGAGCGCCGTCTCCTCTTCGGCGAACGCCAGGATGCCGTCGTAGACGACGCCGGTGTCTCCCTGGGCGCACGAGACCGTGACCGGCTGGCCGTCGGTCAGCACGCGCGTCGCGTCACCGGTGCCGACAACGGCGGGGATGCCGAGCTCGCGGGCGATGATCGCGGCGTGGCAGGTGCGACCTCCGCGGTTGGTGACGATCGCGGACGCGCGCTTCATGATCGGCTCCCAGTCGGGGTCGGTCATGTCTGCCACGAGCACGTTGCCGGTCTGGAACTCGCTCATCTGCGTGGCATCCCGCAGCACCCGCACCGGACCTGCGCCGATGCGCTGCCCGATCGCGCGGCCCTCGACGGCGACCGGGCCCGTCTCCTGCAGCCGGAAACGGCGCATGACGGTGGACGACGCCCGCGACACGACGGTCTCGGGGCGCGCCTGCAGGATGTACAGCTGCCCGTCGATGCCGTCCTTGCCCCACTCGATGTCCATCGGGCGGCCGTAGTGCGCCTCGATCACGAGCGCGTGCTCGGCGAGCTCGGTGAGTTCGGCGTCGGTGATCGAGAACAGCGGGCGCTCTTCGGCCGGCACGTCGACGAAGGCGGTGCTGGCGCCCGCCTCCCTGCTGTCGGTGTAGCGCATGGCGATCGCTTTCTCGCCGACCGAGCGCTTCAGGATCGCGGGGCGGCCGGCGCGCAGCGCCGGCTTCGACACGTAGAACTCGTCGGGGTTCACGGCGCCCTGCACGACGGCCTCGCCGAGACCGTACGAGCTGGTGACGAACACGGCCTCGGCGAACCCCGATTCGGTGTCGACCGTGAACATCACGCCCGACGCCCCGATATCCGAGCGCACCATGCGCTGCACGCCCGCCGAGAGGGCGACCTCGTCGTGGTCGAAGCCGTGGTGCACGCGGTAGGCGATCGCCCGGTCGTTGTACAGCGAGGCGTACACGCTGCGGATCGCGGTCAGCACGTTCTCGACTCCGCCGATGTTGAGGAAGGTCTCCTGCTGGCCGGCGAATGAGGCATCCGGAAGGTCCTCCGCCGTCGCAGACGAGCGGACCGCCCAGGTGACGCCGTCGGGATCGGCATCCTTCGCCACGAGCTGGTGGTAGGCGTCGCGGATGTCGCGCTCGAGATCGTCGGGCAGCGGGTGCTCGACGATCCACCTGCGGATCTCGGTGCCGACCAGCGCGAGACGCGTGACGTCGTCGGTGTCGAGCCCGGCGATCGCATCGCGGATGCGCTCGCGCAGCCCGTCGTGGGCGAGGAAGCGCCGGTAGGCGTCCGCTGTCGTGGCGAAGCCGCCCGGCACCCGCACGCCGAGCTCGGCGAGGTGGGAGATCATCTCCCCGAGTGAGGCGTTCTTGCCGCCCACCTGCGGCAGGTCGGTCATTCCGATCTGATCGAACCAGAGGATGTCGGTCACGAGAAGCTCTTTCGTCTGAGGGGTGGTCAGCGGCGAAGGCCGAGGGTGTGCAGGATCACTGCGGACATCTCCTCGACGCTCTTGGTCGAGGAGTTGAGGAACGGGATGCCGTTGCGGGCGTAGAGCCGCTCGGCGCGGCGCAGCTCGGTGGTGCACTGCGCGAGGCTGGAGTAGCGCGAGTCGGGGCGACGCTCGTGCCGCACCTGGCTGAGGCGCAGCGGGGTGGTGGTGAGGCCGAAGCAGCGGGCGGCGTACGACCTGACCAGCGGCGGGAGCTCGTCGGTGGGGAAGTCGTCGTCGGTGAGCGGATAGTTCGCGACCAGCAGGCCGTACTGCAGGGCGAGGTACATCGTCGTCGGCGTCTTGCCGCAGCGGCTCGGGGCGACGACGATCACGTCGGCCAGGTCGAGCGCGCGACTGCTCTGGCCGTCGTCGTGCTCGATCGCGTACTCGACGGCGCGCATGCGGGCGAAGTACTCGGTCGCGTCTCCGAGGGTGTGGAACTGGCCGAGCTGCTCGGACGGCGGGGTGCCGAGGGCCTCGGCGAGCTCGCTGAGATGGCCGCTGAGCAGGTCGATGTGCGTCGCGGGCACGTCGGTGAGCACGGTGCGCACAGCGGGGTTCTTCGCCGTGGTGAACACCAGCGGCTCGAGACCGTTCGCGGCATCCTGGGCGATCTGGCCGGCGACCGTCGTGGCGGTGTCGACGGAGTCGACGAACGGCACCGTGTGCTTGACGAAGACCATTCCGGGGAAGTTCGCCAGCAGTGCGTTGCCGAGCGTCTCGGCGGTGATGCCGGTGCTGTCCGACACGAAGTAGGCGGCGCGCACCATGCGGGTCGTCGTGTCTGCGGCGGTCGTCTCGGCCATGAGGCGACTCTATGCGGAGGAAAGCGTGAATCTTCAGCGACTCCCTCGGCAAAGATTCCGGGAATTTATCCTCCTGCGCAAGAGTGTCGGCCACCCTCGGCTTGGGCCGGTGCGCTCGCTAGAGTGCGGACATGAGCGAGCACAGCGCGGAAGACCTGAGCGGCCTCGACGAGGCGCTCATCGAGCGGCTGCACAACGGCACAGCGACTCGAGCCGACGAGATCGCGAGGCTTCAGCATCTGCGGCGTCTCGCACTGGAGCGCGGCGACGCGGATCGCATCGAAGAGCTCGACATGCGACTGAGCGTGCTGCGCGTCGGCGAGTAGCGTCTCGGCTGGCTGCTCAGCTGGTTGCTCAGCTGAGCGCGGCGATGGCGTCGCGCAAGATGCCGCCGGTGCGCTGCAGCGCGTCGGCCGCAGATTCGGCCGACGCCTCCGTCGCGAGCATGAGCAGTGCCAGCTTGACCGAGCCGTCGGCATCGTCGAGTGCCGCCACGGCCTCGTCGACGTCGACGCCGGCGAGCTGGGAGACCGTGCGGATCGAGCGGGCGCGCAGCTTCTCGTTGGTCGCGAGCAGGTCGACCATGACGCCCCGATAGGTCTTGCCGAGCTTGGTCATCGAGAGGGTGCTGAGCATGTTGACCACGAGCTTCTGCGCCGTGCCGGCCTTCAGGCGGGTGGAACCCGAGACGAACTCCGGGCCCGTGACGACCTCGATCGCGATCTCGGCCGCCGCGCCGATCGCCGAACCGGCGTTCGAGGCGATCGCGACGGTGAGCGCCCCCAGGTCTCGAGCGAAGGTCAGGCCGCCGACGACGTAGGGCGTGCGACCGGATGCCGAGATGCCGACGACCGTGTCGTCGGCCGTGAGCCCGAGCTGGCGCAGCGACGCCCCCGCGGCCTGATCGTCGTCTTCGGCGTTCTCCACGGCCGAGCGGATGGCCGTCTCGCCTCCCGCGATCAGTCCGATGACCATCGACGGGTCGGTGCCGAAGGTGGGCGGGCATTCGCTGGCATCGAGCACGCCGACGCGCCCCGCGGTTCCCGCGCCGATGTAGATGAGTCGTCCGCCCCGCCGGAAGCGATCGACGATGCCGTCGACGGCTGCGGCGATCTCGGCGGTCTTCGCTGCGACCGCTTCGGGCACCCGCCGATCCTCGGCGTTCATGCGACGCACCAGCTCTTCGGTGCCGAGCATGTCGAGGTCGCCGCGTTCGGGTGTCGAGGCCTCGGTGTCGAGGCTTGAGAGCACACCGAGCAGGGCGGCGAGGGAGCTGTCGTCAGTCGGCACGGTGCACGAACCTTTCGTGGGGGAGGTCGCGGCGGGTCATCATGAGCTGAGCGCCGGTCAGGGCATCCCCGACGGTCGGTGCGATGCGGCGTCCGCCGGTCGAGAGGGAGTCTTCGAGTCTCGCGTGGAGCCAGAGGTGCTCGGTCAGCCCGCCGTGCAGCGCCACCTCGCGCGCCGACGCGGAGGCGGCGACAGCGGATGCCGTGAGCAGCCTGACTGCTTCGGCCGCGATCTCGAGGGCGACGGGGTCACCGTGCTCGGCGCAGTCGAGCACCAGCGGCGCCAGGGTGCCGAGCGCTCGCGCGAGCGGCTGCTGGGCGAGCGTCCACGAGAGCGGATCGGAGGCAGGGGAGATGTGCGCGGTGATGGCTTGTTGCAGGGCTGACGCCGGGCCGAGTCCGACAGCGGCGCGCTGCACCGCGCGGACGGCTTCGCGTCCGAGCCACGATCCGCTGCCGAAATCGCCGATGTCGGGGCCCCACCCGTCCACCAGGCGGATGCCGTGGGCATCCACACCGAGGGCCACGGCGCCCGTCCCCGCGATCAGCAGCACGCCCGGATCGCCGCCGAGCGCCCCGATGTGCGCCGTCACGACGTCTGATGCGACGGCGACCTGCCCTCCGGTCTCTGCGGCGAGCGTCCCGGCCAGCTCGAGCGCGGCGGTGGGAGCCGTCCACGCGCCGGCCGCGCCGACGCCGAGGGCGCGCGGCGCCGGTCCGGGTTCGAGCAGTGCGAGGATCGCGGCAGCGGCGGACTCGACTCCGCCCGGGGCGGCGAGGCCCGGAGTTCCGTCACCGGTGCGAGTGATCGGTCCTGACGGATCGCTCATCAGAAGACGGCAGCGGGTCTTGCCCAGGTCGATCGCTGCGATCGCGTCCGCCGTGCTCATCTTTCCCCTCGGCCCGTGGCTCACTCAGAAAGACTCTACAGATGGAGGGGCTGACGGGAATCGAACCCGCGCTGTCTGCTTGGGAAGCAGAAGTTCTACCATTGAACTACAGCCCCGCACGCCTTGCGGCGCGTCTGCCATCATAGCGGGCGTCTCCGGATGGCCGGACATTCGAGCGCCGCGTCGCAGGAGAACACGCGGGCAATCCGCTCCCTACCCGCGGGCCGGCAGCATCAGCGAGAACGTCGTCGTCGACGATCCGTCGAGCAGCAGGTGCCCGCCCAGGCTCTCGGCGAGTTCGACCGAGAGGGCGAGCCCGATCCCCTCGCCGGCACTGTCGCTGTGCCGGTGCGCGCGGCGCTGGAAGATCGAATTGCCGCGCGGGCGTCTGCCCTCGTCGCCGACCTGCACAGTGACGTACTCGGCGCGCCGCTCCGCGTCGATCGTGATGTCGCCACGACCGTGCCTGAGCGCGTTGTGCAGCAGCACGTCGATGATCTGCGACGCCGCCGCCGGAGCCTCGCCGAGGTCGCCGGGCATCTGCGCGACGTGGATGGTGCGCCGGGCGGCATCCGCCTGCGGCCGCCAGCGCGCTGCCGACTCGCGCAGCGACTCGGCGAGCGGCTCGAAGGTGGTCGCGCCTGGTGCGTCGCCCCGCGCGAGCTCGAGCAGCTGCGCGATGGCATCCGACAGCCGGTCGATCTCACGCACGGCGTGGTCGAGCTGATCGCGCACGACGGGCGGAGTCTCGGGCCACAGCGACAGATCCTCGAGCTCGAGGCGCAGCGCGGTGATCGGAGTGCGCAGCTGGTGCGAGGCGTTCGAGGCGAACTCGTGCTCGCGACGCAGACGGTCTTCGAGACTCTGTGCACTTTCGCGCAGCGCGGCGTCGATCGCACGCGCCTCCGGCACCCCGAGGCTCTGCTTCGGCGGCCGCAGGTTGCCTCTGCCGATTTCGCGCACGGTGTCGAGCAGCCGCAGGAACGGGCGTGACAGCGAACGGGCGAGCTGAATCGCGGCGATGGTCGCGACGATCAGCAGGCCCACGCCGATCACGATGACCGGTGTCACGGCTCTCGAGACCCGTTCGTTGACGATCTCGCCCGATCGGGTGAAGGCCACCGTGCCGCCGCTGCGGACGATCGAGGTGCCGGTGATGTCGTCGGGTTCGGCGTCGGCGCCGGTGACCAAGGTGGTGCCGTCGGGAGCGGTGTACGCCACCCGCTCCCCGTAGATGATCAGTCCGGCCAGCAGCTTCTCGTCGACGGCGTCGGCGTCGCTTCCGGCGTCGATCACGGTGCCCACCATGCTCGCCATCCGCTTCGCGTACTGCTGCTCGGAGGCGTGCACGAGGTCGGCCACCATCACCACCCGAGGCACGCCGTACAGCGCGATGATGGCGACGGCGAGAGTGAGGAAGGCGACGATGAGTCGCCTACGCATCCGGCGCGCCCTCGTCGAGGCGGAAGCCCACGCCGCGCAGGGTGGTGATGCGCACGTCGGCGCCTGCCCCCTCCAGCTTCTGGCGCAGACGGGCGACGGTGACGTCGAGGGTCTTGGTGGAGCCGAACCAGTTCGCGTCCCATACCTCGTCCATCAGCCGTTCGCGCGTCACCACGGTTCCGCGCTGCATGTCGAGCTGGGCCAGCAGGTCGAACTCCTTCGTGCTCAGCGGCAGCTCGCGGTCACCCGCCATGGCACGACGGGCGGCGACATCGATGACGAGCGCCAGAGGAGAGGCGGATGCCGAGCTCGCGCGCTCGGCGGAGGGCGGTGCTGCTGCAGGGCTGCGCCGCAGCAGGGCACGCAGCCGAGCCAGCAGCTCGGCGAGCGCGAAGGGCTTGGCGATGTAGTCGTCGGCACCGACATCGAGACCGACTACGCGGTCGAGCTCGCCGTCGCGCGCGGTGAGGATGACGATCCCGCCCGCGAAGTCCTGCTCGCGCAGCCGGCGGCACACGTCGAGGCCGTCCATGTCGGGCAGGCCGAGGTCGAGCACGACCAGATCGATGTCTGCTCCTGCCCGGGCGAGCGCCGACGTGCCGTCGGCGACGCGCTCGACGACGTAGCCCTCGCGATCGAGAGTGCGCAGCAGCGGCACCGCGATGCCGTCATCGTCTTCCACCACAAGGATGTGTCGTCCCACATGCTCGAGGCTATCAACGTCATCGAAGGGCCCTTCCGGGCGCTCGTACCGTGTCATCAGAAGTCCCTGTCGAGAGGGCCGCTCTCGGTGACCGGAGCGCTCGAGCAGCGCTGGCCGACAAGGTCGGTCGCGTTGGCGGAGGGTGTCCAGGTCATCGCGGCGGTTGAGGTGACCGTGCGCACCGAGCCCGAGGTCAGGCCACCGAGGGTGACGCGGACGACGGTGGCGGGCACGCCGTTGATGGTCTCGGTCGTGGCGGTCATGGTGGCCGAGAACTGCGCCGTGCTCCACAGGCCGACGTGGTTCCCGCGCAGGTTGACGGAGCCGAGGTTGGTGTTCGGCACGTCGAACAGGTCGTTGGACGCACTCGTGATGCCGCCGTCGCGCACCCGGGCGGTGACGGCGCGAGCCGAGCCGTCCCAGCCGCTCGCGATGCTCGCCGGGTTGAGGCGTCCGCTGTAGGTGAGCACCAGCACGTCGCCGGCGTCGATCACCCCGGCCTTGCCGCCGTTGACGGCCTGCACGTCGGCGCCGCGCAGCGGCGCATTGTCGACGCGTCGGGCAGCGAGCACGGTCGAGGTGGTCTGCTTGCCGTGGCTGTCGGTGAGGACGGCGCGTAGGTCGTACGAGCCGTCCGCGACGGTCTTGGTGTCCCACGCGCAGACGTAGGGCGCCGCGGCGAGGGTGCACAAGGGCGACCACTTGCCGCTGCCCGCCGGGGAGTACTGGATCGCGACCGACGAGACCCCGGCCGAGGAGTTCGCGGTGGCCGTCAGCTGCACGGTTCCGGTGAGGTACGCGCCCGGGTCGTCGAGCGAGATCGACGAGACCGTGTTGTCGACCAGGCGGCCGGCGACCGCGGCCGACGTGGTGCTGTTGCCGGCGAGGTCGGTCGCGATGGCACGGAACGAGTATCGGCCATACGGCAGCGGCGCGGTGTTGAAGCGGCACGACCACGGCTCGTCGGTGATGGTGCAGGCGGTCGTCCACGCGCCACCCGCACTCGGCTGGTACTGGATGGCGACGGATGCCACACCGGAGTGCGCATCGGCCGGCGTCGCGGCGAGGGTGACGGTGCCGGTCAGCACGCTGCCCGGGTCGGTCATGGTGACGGTGGGGGCGACATTGTCGATCGTGACGGAGGAGACTTCCGAGGCCATGACCACGGTCGGACGAGCCGTAGGCCACGCTACGACCCGCACGTCGTAGTCGCCGCTGGCCAGTGACGCCGTCGCCCAGTTGACGGTGCAGGACGCGGAGCCGGCGATGCTCGCGCAGCCGGCGACGCTCTTCCAGCTGTTCGCGTCAGCGACCGAGTATTCGAAGCGCACCCCGTAGGTGGCCCGCGGATCGGCATCCATCAGCGTCGCGGTCAGCGGCGTCGTGCCGCGCACCGCCTCGTCGAGGTCGGCGAGCGCCACGATGAAGGCGTTCGCGACGGTGACGCGCACGGGCGCCGAGGTGGTGGCGTACCCCGCCTTGTCGGTGGCGATGGCGCGCACGTCGTACGCGCCGTCGGCTGCGGAAAGCGTGTCCCAGCTGCAGCGGTAGGGGGCGGATGCCGTGCTGCACAGCGTCGTCCAGCTCGCGGCGCCGACGCTCTGCCAGTGCATCACGACACTCGCGATGCCGGTCTCGGCGTCGGCCGCGTCGGCGGCGATGGCCGCGGATCCGCGCAGCGGTGCACCGGGGGTGACGATGCTGACGGTGGGCGGGGTCCAGTCGACGGCGGCGGAGGCCGTGCTCGTGGCGTTCGCGGACTGCGACATGAAAGCCGCGGAGGAGGTCTGCAGTCCGTTCAGGGCGAAGACGGCCAGCAGCAGGGCGGCCAGAGCGGCGAGCGCGACGTTGCGCAGCGCGGTGCCGGTCATCGGCGTGCCCTTCGTTCTGGTCATGCTTCGACGTTACGCAGCAGCCGGTTACAGCCCGGCAACAGCCGAGCCTCAGCAGGGCCACGAACGGCGGTGACGCGCCCGAGCGGGGACGCGGAAGAGGCCGCGGCGGTCAGCCGCGGCCTCTTCGGGACCGGTCGGGTGCGGATGCGTCAGCTGCGCAGCGCACGCACGAGGTCGCGCAGGAACATCAGTCCGATCAGCGCGGCGGGAAGGCCGATGGCCAGCATCCGCACCCCCGACATCGACAGCAGGATGAACACCCAGCCGACCGCCGGCACCCAGCCCTCGACACGCGGCTGCACGGCGGATGCCAGCGTGAACGTCCACGGGTCGATGCTGTCGTTGGCGTCGCCCTTCGTGCGCAGCACGCGACCGCCCTCGGCATCCGCCGTGTCGTCGATCGAGATGATGCGGTGCGTGACCGGCTCGTCGATGCCGGACTCCTGCGGCGGGACGTAGGTGATGATGTCGCCGACCTTCAGATCCGCGACCGGCACCTGGCGCTCGTAGACGACGGCGCCCTTTTCGAAGACGCCCGACATCGAGCCGCCGGTGATGACGTAGCGGTCGAGGCCGAACAGCGACGGGACGAGCATGAGCCCCACCAGCGCTATGGCGCAGGCGACGGCGACGGCGATCAGGGTGCTGCCGATCGTGCGGGTCGTCTTCATGGGGCTCATGCTCTTCTCCTCTGATCTCGGGTGATCAGTGCCGATCTCGGGCGATCAGCGGGGTGGGACATCCGGCGAACGGATGCCGGATGTCCTGGGTCAGGGGTGGGCGATCACTGCGCGACGGCCGTGGCGGCCGCCTGCTTCGAGTCCCAGGTGTAGACGGCGGAGGCGTTCTTGCCCTGCTCGGTGTTGTCGGCGGTCTGCGACAGCGTGGTGCTGAAGGTGTAGTCACGCGACTCGCCGGCGGCGAACTCGCCGAGGTCGAGCGCGCCGGCCTTAGTCAGGTCGCCGAAGGTGCCGGACCACACCGGGGTGCCGCTGCCGGCGCGGGTGATGACGAGCTTGAGGTTCTCCGTCTTCACGAAGCCGTTGGTGGCGTTCTCGGTGAGGGTGAACGCCGCGGGCAGGGTGCCGGAGTTGGTGATGGTCACCTTGCCGTTCAGGGTGTCGCCCGGCTTGAGGTTCGAGGCGTTGAAGATCGCCTTGCCCGACTTGGAGTTCTGCTGGGCGAGCGTGCCGCTGCTGAAGGCGTTCGCGGAGTTGACCGAGTTGGCGACGAAGTCCGCACCCGAGCCGACGGCCACGGTCGCGGCGACCAGCAGGCCCGCCAGCGGCAGGAGGATCAGGCGCTTGCGCGACTTGGTGGCGGCGGGGGCGGTGGTGGTGATCTCGGTCATGATGTTTCCGTTCTGCTGGGCCGGTGCGGCTGTGGACTGTGGGGAAGCTTGTGATTCGACGCTACGGAGGCGCCGGTTACATGCGTGCCACAGCGCGGCAACGCCTCTGCCAGCGTTCGACCACAGAGTGCTTCGCCTCGGATTCAGCCCGGTCGGACTCAGCCCGGTCGGGCTCAGCCCGGTCGGGCTCGGCCCAGATCACCGGCGCCCGCGTCATGAGGTGAGAAAAGTGCGGCTGCCGACAGGGTGCACCGTTACGCTGAACACGTGCTTCTCAGCGACCGCGACATCAAGGCAGAACTCGCGACGGGCCGCATCGGGCTGGCTCCCTACGACGAGCAGATGGTGCAGCCGTCGAGCGTCGACGTGCGACTCGACCGGTACTTCCGGCTGTTCGACAACCACAAGTACCCGTTCATCGATCCCTCAGAGGATCAGCCCGAGCTGACCCGGCTGATCGAGGTCGCGCCCGACGAGCCGTTCATCCTGCACCCCGGCGAGTTCGCGCTCGGCGCGACCTTCGAGCAGGTCACCCTGCCCGACGATGTCGCGGCGCGGCTGGAGGGCAAGTCGTCGCTCGGACGCCTCGGGCTCATCACCCACTCGACGGCCGGATTCATCGACCCTGGCTTCAGCGGGCACGTCACACTCGAGCTGGCGAACGTCGCGACCCTGCCGATCAAGCTGTGGCCGGGGATGAAGATCGGCCAGTTCTGCTTCTTCCGCCTCACCTCGCCGACCGAGAACGCGTACGGCTCGGGCCCGTACGGTAATCGGTACCAGGGGCAGCGCGGTCCCACGGCATCCCGCTCGTTCCAGAATTTCCACCGCACCGACGTCGGCACGTCCGACGCGGGAGCTCAGGGCGGGTGACATGAGCGACCCGACGTGGGATGCCGAGGGCGCGGTTTCACAGCCGGCCGTGCCGGAGCCCGAAGCGCCTGAGCTCGACGTGCCCGAGGCGGCGGTCCCCGAACCGGTGATCCCCGACCCGGTGATCCCCGAGGCGCTGCTCGCGGAGCCGGTCATTCCGCCGGCGCCGCCGGAAGAAGCGCCCACACGGGCCGCTCGACGCTCGACGGCGGCCGAGAAGTTCGTGGTCGCGCCGCCACCGGCATCCGATCCGCGGCTGACCGCACCGCCGCCCGATCCGCGCGTCGTGCCGCCGGCGGCGGGGGCGACGCCGAGCAGCTACCGCGGGTGGACGATCGCGATCTACAGCTTCCTGGTGCTGCTCCTGACCGGCGCCGTCGTCACGGTAGGCGTGCTGCTGAGCTGACCCGCGCGCCCCGGGATGGAAAATGCCGGTGGGCCGCGGCCGGGACCAGCGATTTCCATCCCGCGGCGGCGTGCGGGGTCAGTTGTGTACGCGAATCCGCGCTGAGGCGTGCACAGATGACCTCGCATCCGGCGACGGGCCGGCCGCGACCGACCACACCGGCGGTGGCTGTCAAGGCCGTCGCCTCGGCCGCTGCAGCCGCCTACGGTCGGCTTCCATGAGCGCCGAGAACACATCCACAGCCGACCGTCACGAGCGCACGCATCGGGTCCTCGTCGTCGGAGGAGGCAACGGCGGGCTGTCGGTCGCCGGTCGCCTGCGCCGATCCGGAGTCACCGACATCGCCGTCGTCGAGCCATCGCAGACCCACTACTACAAGCCGCTCTTCTCGCACATAGCGGGCGGCACCGCCCGGGCGAGCGAGGCGGTGCGTCCGCAGGCCGACGTCTTCCCAGACGGGGTGGAGTGGATCCCGGATGCCGTCAGCGCGGTCGACCCCGACAATCGGCGGGCGCACCTGGCATCCGGCGACACCGTCCGGTACGACCAGCTGATCCTCGCCCCGGGCATCCGGAACGACTGGGATGCCGTCCCCGGCCTCGACGAGGCGATGAACTCGCCGCACGGCGCCTCGAACTACGACTTCGCGCTGGCGCAGAAGGCGTCCCGGCTGCTGCGCACGGTGCGCTCGGGCACGGTCGTCTTCGTGCAGGCGCCAGGGCCCGCCTCCTGCGCGGGCGCCGCGCAGAAGCCCATGTACCAGGCGTGCGCGTACTGGCGGGCGATGAATGTGCTGCACGACATCCATGTGGTGCTGCTCGTGCCGACGCCGACGATCTTCGGCATCCCCGAGATCGACGCCGAGCTGCAGCGCAGCATCGACGAGTACGACATCGACGTGCGCACCGGCGCACACCTGCGCGAGGTCGACGCAGACGGCCGAACGGTCGTGTTCGATGCCGACGGTGCCGACGGGCAGTCGCTGCACTACGACCTGCTCGTCGCCGAACCGCCGCAGAAGGCGCCGGAATGGATCCGCGCCAGCGGCCTCGCCGACGACGGCGGCTTCGTGGCCGTCGATCCGCACACGCTGCGCTCCACCCGGCATCCTGAGATCTGGGCGCTCGGCGACGCGGCAGGCACGACGAACTCGAAGTCCGGCGGCGCGCTGCGCAAGCAGGCGAAGGTGGTGGCCGAGAACGTCGGCGCGGTGCTCGAGGGGCGCGAGGCGGCGTCCGCCTACGACGGATACGGCGTCTGCCCCTTCACCGTCTCGCGCTCGACAGCCGTGTTCGCAGAGTTCGACGACCGGCTCCGCCTGATGCCGACGCTGTGGCGCAGCTCGTACCGGGAGAGCCGGATGAACTGGATCATCGACCGGCGGATCTTCCCGCAGGTCTACTGGCACATGATTCTGCAGGGCCGCGCCTGATGCGGCTCAGGTCTCGGCGCCCGCTCGCCGTGGCTCCCGCCCGCGCGGCTGCGAAGGGCGCGGGCCGGGGTCGGCGAGTGCAGGGATGCCGAGACGCCGCGCCACGCCCGCTTCCAGGGTGACCTCCTCGTCGAAATGCCGGATGCCGAGCGCGGGGCCTCCCTCGAGCCGGTAGGTGACCGTGTCATGCTGCACCTCGACTCGAAGGGTGTGGCCGCGCACGAGCATCCCGAACGAGAAGGCGGTGATCGGCGCCGCCACGCGCGGCGCGAACTGCAGCGCGCCGGCGTCGTCGCGCATGCCGCCGAAGCCGCAGACCAGCGCGTTCCACACCCCGGCGTGCGCGGCGACGTGCAGACCCTCGTCGACGTCCTCCTGCAGATCGTCGAGGTCGATGGTGCCGGCCTCGGCGAGGTAGTCCATCGCGAGCTCGAGCTGACCGACGCGAGCGGCGACAGTCGCCTGCACCGACGCCGACAGCGACGAGTCGCGCACGGTCAGCCCGTCGTAGTAGGCGAATGCGCGGGCCGTCTCATCCGGTGTGAACGCGTCGGGCGCGGCCTGCAGCGCGAGCACGAGGTCGGCCTGCTTCACGACCTGCTTGCGGTACAGGTCGAAGTACGGGAAGTGCTTTTGCAGCGGGTACTGGTCGTCGCGGGTGCCCTCGAAGTCCCACCGCTCCTTCTCGTTGAACCCGGCCGACTGCTCGGGGATGCCCCGAGCGGCGTCGTACGGGAAGGCCATCGCGTCGGCGGTGGTCGTCCATCGCGCGATCTCGTCCGATGAGACGTCGAGAGCGGATGCCTGATCGCGGTGCCGCCTGCAGGCATCCGCCGCGGCCCGCAGGTTGCGCTGCGCCATGAGGTTGGTGAAGTAGTTGTCGTCGACCATGGCCGAGTACTCATCGGGCCCGGTGACGCCGTCGATGTGGAACACGCCCTCGTCGTCCCAGCGCCCGAGGGCGCACCACAGTCTCGCGGTCTCGATGAGGATCTCCACGCCCTTCTCCCGCTCGAACTCCGTGTCGCCGGTCGCGCGCACATAGCGCACGACGGCGGCCGCGATGTCGGCGTTGATGTGGAACGCGACGGTGCCCGCCGGCCAGTACCCTGAGCACTCCCGGCCGTCGATCGTGCGCCACGGGAAGGCGGCGCCTTCGAGGTGCAGCTGCTCGGCCCGCTCGCGCGCACGGTCGAGCGTGGAGTGCCGCCACACCAGTGCGTCCCGCGCGGCGGACGGTGCGGTGTAGGTGAGTACCGGCAGCACGAACGTCTCGGCATCCCAGAAGGTGTGGCCCTCGTATCCGACGCCGGTGAGTCCTTTGCCTGGGATCGATCGCACCTCGGCGCGCGCCGCGGACTGCAGAACCTGGAACAGCGAGAAACGAGCGCTCTGCTGCAGCCGCTCATCGCCGTCGACGCTCACATCGGCCCGGGCCCAGAACTCGTCGAGATACCGGCGCTGCTCGTCGACGAGCCCGTCCCAGCCGATCTTGATGGCCGTCTCGACAGCGGCTTCCGCGCGATCCTGCAGCGCGACATCGTCGAGCGCGGGCGACCACTCATGGCCCACGCACTTCACCAGGGCGACGCTCTCGCCCGGCTCGATCCGGGCACGCAAGGAGGTGCGCGCGAGGTCTGCGGTGACCTCGGCCACCGGCTCGGGCGCGACACCCCCCGATGAGATGCTGACCCGATGGTCGGCCGCGACGGCCACCGCGATCCGGCTGCGCCTGGTGCGCTGCACGAGGGCGGCCCGACCGCCGGCTCCGTGATGCGCCACCGGCTCGAAGGGGTCGCGCAGGGCATCCATCACCCTCGGGTCGGAGTGCACCTCGGGCAGCGGCTCGTCGGCGACGATCTCCGAGAGGAGCGTCACGTCGACGGCGGCGTCTTCGGCGGTCACCTCGTACCTCACCGCGGCGATCGAGCGATGGGTGAACGACACCAGGCGCTGCGATGCGATGGTCACGGTGCGGCCGGCGGGCGACGTCCAGGTGGCCGTGCGGTGCAGGATGCCGGTTCGCACATCGAGCAGCTGCCGATGCTCGGCGAGCACGCCGGTGCGGATGTCGAACGGCTCGTCGTCGACGATCAGGCGGATGACCTTGCCGTCGGGCACGTGCATGACGGTCTGGCCGTGCTCGGGATATCCGTAGCCGTCTTCAGCGTAGGGCATCGGATACTCTTCGAAGACGCCGTTGAGGTAGCTGCCCGCTGCCGCGCTCGGATCCCCCTCGTCGAGGGTGCCGCGCCATCCTATGTGCCCGTTCGAAAGCGAGAACACCGACTCGCGATGCGACTGTCCGCGGTCTTCCCACCCGGTGTTGCGCAGGCATGACCAGCCGACGCCCCACGGATGCACGTCGAATCGGTGCGTGGTCATGTCGCTCCTGTCGGTGAGGGTCGCGATGACCATTCTGCGGACGGATGCCCCAGCCTGTGCGACCCTTGCGCCGCTGGCCGGCATCCGGCTAGGCGCCGGAGCGCCCGGGATCCGGCTGGCGATGGCGGAGAGGCCCGCGTTCAGGCCCCGACGTCGGGGCGCCCGGTCAAGCCCCGACGTCCTTCGGGAACCGCACGCACAGCAGCAGCACGAGGCCGATAAGCAGCACCACGGCGATGCCGAGCACGCCGTAGACGATTCCGCCGAACCACGCGAGGAAGAGCGACCACGCCAGCGGCGACAGGAATGACGCCACCCGGCCGGTGGTCGCGTAGAGACCGAAGATGGCGCCCTGCTGGCTCGGCGGGGTGAGGCGCGTGAGCAGGCTGCGGCTGGATGCCTGGGTCGGGCCGACGAAGGCGCACAGCAGCAGGCCGCAGATCCAGAACACGATGGTGCCGTAGTCGCGCAGCGCGTAGACGACGAACGCCATCACGACCAGGCCGGAGAGGGCGAAGATGATGAGCCGGCGCGGACCGATGGCGTCGTCGATGCGCCCGGCGAGCAGGGTCGAGACGCCCGCGACGAGGTTCGCCGCGAGTCCGAACACGATCACCTCGAGGAACGAGAAGCCGAAGCCCTGTGCGGCGAGCACCGCGCCGAACGCGAACACCCCTGCCAGGCCGTCGCGGTAGACGGCCGCGGCGAGCATGAACCAGAACGTCGGGCGGTTGGTGCGGAACAGCTCGGCTATGCTGCGGCCGAGCACGACGTACGAGCGGAAGAAGCCCACCCTCTCGGCGGCGTCGTACGAGGGCGACTCGGGCACGTTGCGGAACATCGGGATCGAGAAGACGATCGTCCACACGGCGCAGATGACGGCGACGAGCTTGAACGACAGCGCGTTGTCCTGCCCGACGAGGAAGAGCACCGGGATGCACACGATCAGCGCGACGACGCCGCCGATGTAGCCGAGCCCCCAGCCGAGGCCGGACACGCGGCCGACGTTCCTCGGCGTCGACACCTCCGAGAGCATCGCGTAGTAGCTGACGTTGCCGATCTCGCTGACCACGGCGGCGATCGCGACGGCGAACGCGCCGAACCAGAAGAACTTCGGATCGGCCTCGACGAAGAACAGCGAGAACTGGATGAGGGCGATCGCGATGGTCGCGCCGATGACCCACTTCTTCTTGCTGCCGCGCGCGTCGGCCTGCTGGCCGAGCACCGGCGCGAGCAGCAGGATCAGGATGCCCGCGGCGAAGTTCGCCCATCCCCACCACTCCGCGAGGTCGGTGAGCCCGTGGCAGTACTCGGACGCCGCGTACTGCGAGCTGTTGCAGTTCATGTACGAGCCGTCGGCCAGCAGACCGGATTCGCGCACCGACGGCTCGAGGAACATTCGCGAGGTCAGGTACAGCGCGATCCAGACGAAGGTGAGGATGACCGTGTTGAACGGCTGCATCGCCCAGTCCCACATCGCCCACGAGACGACCTGCTTCCGGGTGGCCGGTGCGGTGGCGCTCTCGTGGTCCCGGCCGAACGCCGCTACGGCTCCCGTCCTGGCGGTCGGCGGGGGTACGGCGGCGGCATCACGACCGGTCATGGCCGACACGCTACAGGATGCAGGTGTCGCGCCGACCTCGCGACGCGACGTGGTGGAGGGCGGTCCGACGTCGGCGGATGCCGGGCGCTGACGCGGCCGCCGGCTCAGCCGAACGATGTGGAGGGGCTTTGGTGCGGGGGTGGCCTCTCCCATCCGCTCACGCCGGAAGAGATGGGTCCGTTATGCGGTCGTGATCTGGTCGGTGGTTCTACCTGGCGATCACAGTTTCGAATGTCGGTGGCCACATGGATACTCGAGATATGAACGGAATTGCGGCGGCGACGAAGGAGGACATGGCGAACCTCAGCGCAGTGGTGTCGTCGCTGCAGGCTGTCGAGAAGACGCTGCAGGGCGTGCTGGCTGCAAGAGACGGACTGCTCGCCCTGGCGAATCGTCTGGCGATGTCGATCGCGGAGAAGGGCGCCGGGCTGGACGACTCCGATCTCGCGCTGCGCACCGTTGCCGCCGAACTCGCGACGGCGCTGCGCGTGAGTGACCGCACTGTGCAGCGGCGCATGGTCGCGGCGGAGGTGCTGGTCGAGCGGTTCCCGCAGGTGTGGCACGCGCAGGGCGCTGGGCTGATCACGGCAGGGCACGCACGAGTGATCGTCGACGCCGGCTCGCACATCGACGACGACGATGCGCGTGCCGCCTACGCCGCGCGCGTGCTGGAGTTCGCGCAGGACGAGTCGCCGAACCGCGTGCGAGTGATCGCCGAGCGGATCGCCCAGCAGTTTCAGTCGCGCACGCTCGATGAGCGACACGAGGATGCGCGCGGGCATCGTGACATATGGGTCACGGACGGCCCGGATGCCATGTCCGAGCTGCACGTATACGGTCCGTCGGTGCTGATCCACGGCGCGCATGACCGGTTGACGCAGATGGCGAAAGAGCTCGCTTCTCGCGATGCCGGCTCGGCCGCGACGCCGTCGGCTTCGGACGCGTCGGCTTCGGTCGCCTCGGCCGCGACCGACCCGCGCACGCTCGGGCAGCGACGCTTCGACCTCGCGGCGGATCTGCTGCTGACCGGCGCTCCCGCCGGTCATGACACCGTCGGCGCACTGCTCGCATCGATCAAGGCGCAGGTCGCGGTCACCGTGCCCGTCACGACGCTCATGAGCGCGGACGGACCCGCCGCAGAGCTCTCGGGCCGGGCTCCGATGGATCTCGCCTCCGCGAGGGCCCTGGCCGGAGCCGCCGCCGGCTGGGATCGGATCCTCACGCACCCGGTGAACGGAGGAGTGCTGTCCGTCGACAGGTACCGGCCTCCGGAATCCCTGCGCCGCAGGCTGCGGTCGCGCGATGAGCGGTGCCGCTTCCCCGGATGCGGGATGCCGGCTCGCGACAGCGACCTCGATCACACCCTCGACGCCGCTTTCGGCGGCGAGACCAGCGAGGGGAATCTCGCCGCTCTATGCCGACGACATCATGTCTTGAAGCATCAGACGCCGTGGCATGTCGTTCAGCTCGGCGACGGGCTTCTGGAATGGACGAGTCCCACCGGGCGCACCTATGTCGACCGGCCGCCCCCTCCGAACACCGTCACCTTCACCGAGCCTCCCTTCTGAGTGCGGTCGTGGCTGCTGAGTGCGGTGGTGGGTGGTCCGAGTGCGGTGGTGGGTGATCGGAGTGCGGTGGTGGCTGCTGTGAGTCGTGGGGTCTGAGGGTGGTGGCTGCCGAGCGTCTGCGGGCGGTGGGCTGCGTATCAGCCTTTCGATTGATCTTTCGCCGTTCGCGCCCGCGATGGCGGGCATCTCGGGCATCCGCATAACCGCGCTCACCTACCGTGGAAGCACACCCACCCGAGGAGAACCGTGTTCACCACCCCCGCCCGCCTGTTCCGCGTGCTCGCGATCGCCGAGGCGATCACCTGGACCCTGCTCATCAGCGCCCTCATCCTGCGCGCCGTCGGGCAGCCGTCGGTGCTCGTCACGATCGGCGGCGGCATCCACGGATTCGTCTTCCTCTCCTACGGCGCGACGGCTGTGCTGCTCGCGTTCAATCAGCGCTGGCACGTCGGTGTCGCCGCGACGACGATCGCCAGTGCGATCGTGCCCTACGCCACCATCCCCGTCGAGATCTGGCTGCACCGCAGCGGGCGGCTCAAGGGGCAGTGGCGTCTCACCGAGACCGACGACCCGCGCGACCGCACCTGGTACGACCGCACCATGCGCTGGTTCCTGCACCGGCCCTGGGTGCTCGCAGTGCTCATCGTGGTCGCCATCGTCGCCATCTTCAGCATCCTGCTGCTGATCGGACCTCCCGGGGGCCGCTGAGTACTCAGCTCTCCTTGCACGTCGGCCGACGCAGGTCAAGAGGTGCACAAGACCCTAGCCAGCGCCGGTCTCGTGTGACAGGTTGGGCGCATGCTCGGACGCAATCCGATGGTGAGGGAGCCCGCATGACCGCCGAATCCGCCCCGTACACCGCCTCGATCCCCGTGCGCACGCAGGAGCCGTTCCCCGACACCCCGGGCAGCCCCGCGCCCGAGTGGTTCAAGACCGCGGTGTTCTACGAGGTGCTCGTGCGCTCGTTCAAAGACGGCGACGGCGACGGCGTGGGCGATTTCCGCGGCCTGATCGACAAACTCGACTATCTGCAGTGGCTGGGCGTCGACTGCCTGTGGATCCCGCCGTTCTTCCCCTCGCCGCTGCGGGACGGCGGCTACGACGTCGCCGACTACACCGGCGTGCAGTCCGATCTCGGCACGACCGACGACTTCCAGGAGTTCCTCGACGCCGCGCACGAGCGCGACATCAAAGTGATCATCGACTTCGTCATGAATCACACCAGCGACGAGCATCCGTGGTTCCAGGCCAGCCGCAGCGACCCCGACGGTCCCTACGGCGACTTCTACGTGTGGAGCGACACCGACGAGCTCTACCAGGACGCGCGGATCATCTTCGTCGACACCGAGCCGAGCAACTGGACGTGGGATCCGGTGCGCAAGCAGTATTTCTGGCATCGCTTCTTCAGCCACCAGCCCGACCTGAACTTCGACAACCCGAACGTGCACGAGGCGATGCTCGACGCCATGCGCTTCTGGCTCGACATGGGCCTGGACGGATTCCGCCTCGACGCCGTCCCGTATCTGTACGAGCGGCCGGGTACCAACGGCGAGAACCTGCCCGAGACGCACGAGTTCCTGAAGAAGGTGCGCCGCTTCGTCGATGAGAACTACCCGGGCCGGGTGCTGCTGGCTGAGGCCAACCAGTGGCCGGCCGACGTGGTGGACTACTTCGGCGACCCCGAGGTGGGCGGCGACGAGTGCCACATGTGCTTCCACTTCCCGGTGATGCCGCGCATCTTCATGGCCGTGCGGCGTGAATCGCGTTACCCGATCACCGAGATCCTCGCCGACACCCCCACGATCCCCGCCGGATGCCAGTGGGGCATCTTCCTGCGCAACCACGACGAGCTGACGCTCGAGATGGTCACCGACGAAGACCGCGACTACATGTGGAACGAGTACGCCCAGGACCCGCGGATGAAGGCCAACATCGGCATCCGCCGCCGTCTCGCCCCGCTGCTCGAGAACGACATCGACCGCATCGAGCTGTTCACCGCCCTGCTGCTGTCGCTGCCCGGCTCGCCGGTGCTGTATTACGGCGACGAGATCGGCATGGGCGACAACATCTGGCTCGGCGACCGCGACGGCGTGCGCACCCCGATGCAGTGGACCTCGGATCGCAACGCCGGATTCTCGACCGCGAACCCGGGCAAGCTCAGCAAGCCGGTCGTGCAGGACCCCGTCTACGGGTACCTCGCCGTGAACGTCGAGGCGCAGCAGGAGGACCGCTCGTCGCTGCTGCACTGGACCCGGCAGATGATCCAGGCCCGCAAACGGCATCCGGCATTCGGCCTGGGCGGCTTCAACGACCTCGGCGGCTCGAACCCGTCGGTGCTGTCGTACGCCCGCGAGCACACGAACGACGACGGCACATCGGATGTCATCCTGTGCGTGAACAACCTGTCGCAGTTCCCGCAGCCGGTCGAACTGGACCTGCGGCGCTTCGAGGGGATGATCCCGATCGAGCTGGTCGGCGGGGTGCCGTTCCCGCGCATCGGCGAGTGGCCGTACCTGCTGACGCTGGGCGGGCACGGCTTCTACTGGTTCCAGCTGCACGCACCGGCGGAGGATTCTGAGGAGGTGGGGTTGCTGTGAGCCTGATCGATCATGCCCTTCTGGAGGGCTACCTGGTTCGCACGCGGTGGTTCGGTGGCAAAGGCCGCCCGTTCCACGTCACCGCGGTGCGACAGCTCGGCGAGCTGACGGATGCCGGGCGTGATCCCGCCGTGCAGGTACTCCTCGTCACGGTCGATTACACCGACGACGAAGGCGGCCGCGATCTCTATCAGGTGCCTCTGTCGGCGTATGACGAGTTCGATGACCGGCACAGCCACGCCTATGTGGGCGTCGTCGAGTCCGACGGACGCGAGCGACACCTGTACGACGCGGTCCACGATCGAGACGCCATGGCGCTGTGGCTGCGCGGGTTCATCGCCGCCGAGCCGAGCGGGCGGACCGACGCCGGCGGGCTGCGCTTCCGACGCGTATCGGCCAGCCCCGCGCTCGACGCCGGCCTGCGCTCCTCGCCGCTCACCGGCGAGCAGTCGAACTCGTCGCTGCGCTTCGACGACACCGCGATCATGAAGCTGTTCCGCAAGGTCAGCCCGGGAGTGAACCCCGACATCGAGATCCACGACGTGCTCACCACCGCGGGCTCGGAGCACATCGCCGAACTCTACGGATGGATCGAGATCGATCTCGACGGCGAGGTGCTGCAGCTGGCGATGCTGCAGGAACTGCTGAGCACGGCCACCGACGGCTTCGAGCTCGCCACCGGCAGCGTGCGCGCGGCTCTGGCCGACCCGGAGCTGACCGTACCCGAATCCGGCGGCGACTTCGGCGGTGAGGCCGCGCGGCTCGGCGAGGCGCTCGCCGAGGTGCACACCACACTGCTCGCGAGGTTCCCCTCGGAGCATCGCGGCCCCGACGCGACCGCACAGCTGGCCCGCACGATGTCGGAGCGCCTCGAGCGGGCAGTGCCGGTCGTGCCCGAGATCGAGCCCTATGCCCACCGCCTGCGTGCGCTGTACGACGCGGTCGCCCAGCTGGACGGGATGGACGTGCAGCGCGTGCACGGCGACCTGCATCTCGGCCAGACGCTGCGCACCTCGCACGGCTGGCGGATCGTCGACTTCGAGGGCGAGCCGGGCCGGCCCTTCGCCGAGCGCGCCCTGCCCGACTCTCCCTGGCGCGATGTCGCGGGCATGCTCCGCTCGTTCAGCTACGCCCCGGGTGTCGTCGAGATGGCGGTGGCCGGTCGTCCGGTCGAAGACGAGGGGCAGGAGCTGCGGGGCGAACGCGCGAAGGAGTGGTCGGCCATCGCGCGCGAGCACTTCCTGCACGCGTACATCACTGCTCGCGATCCCGGTGCGGCGCACGCGGACGGCGAGCTGAGTACGCCGCTGCGCACCCTGCTCGACGCGTACGAGGCCGACAAGGCGGTCTACGAGGCGATCTACGAGAAGCGCAACCGTCCATCGTGGGTCGTGATCCCGCTGATCGCGCTGGAGCGCATCGCCGCGAGATGAGCATGCGGCGAGGCGCGGTCAGTGCGCGGTGGCCACGCCGATCGCGTCGTGCGTGATCACCGCCGCGACGCGTGCGCCGGCGCCGGCCGCGACGATCAGCTGCTGCGGACCGGGGGACGCGACGTCGCCTGCCGCGTACAGGCCGTGGATGCTCGTGCGACCCGACCGGTCGGTCACCAGATGTCCTTCGTCGTCGCGTTCAGGCAGGATGCCGTCGAGGAACGACAGATCCGCTTCCCACTCCGGGCGCACGAACCCGCCGTCGATCGCGCGCTCGTCGCCGTCGGCGGTGCGCACCGCCTCGATGCGGCCGCGCTCGCCGATCAGCTCGACGATGGGCGAGCGGACGACGCTCACGCCCGTGGCCGCGAGCTCCGCCTCCTCGGCGGTGGTCACCGCGTCGGCTCCGTTCGTGAAGACGGTGAGCCGCGTGGTCCAGTGCGCGATCAGCCTCGCCCGGTCGGCGAGGTCGGCCGATTCGCCGATGAGTGCCAGGCTGCGCCCGCGCAGCTCCCATGCGTCGCAGGCCGCGCAGCTGAACAGGCTCATGCCGTAGAAGCCGCGCAGGTTCGACACGTCGGGCAGCGTCTCACGCAGCCCGGTCGCGAGCAGCACCGACCGGGCGGTCACCTGCCCGGACGGGTCGCGGCGTCCGATGCCGGCGGCGAACCCGGCATCCGTCACCGTCAGAGCGCCCACCCGCTGCCGCGAGCGGATCTCGACGTTCGGATACGCCGCGAGCTCTTCGCGGGCGATGCGCCGCAGCTCGGACGGCGGCACCCCGTCGCGCGTGAGGAAGCCGTGCGAGTTGAGCGTGGCCGCGTTGCGCGGCCGATCCGCGTCGACGACGAGCACGCGGGCCAGTGAGCGTCCGAGGTTCAGCGCGGCCGACAGCCCCGCAGGGCCGCCGCCCACGACGAGCACGTCGTAGTCAGTCATTCCTGGGCCCCTGAGCCTGCCGAAGGGACCGCCGCCACCACCGGATGATCGACGTCGTAGACGCCGACCTTCGATGCGCCGCCCGGGGAGCCGATCTCGTCGAAGAACTCGACGTTCGCTCGGTAGTAGTCGGCCCACTCCTCGGGCAGATCGTCTTCGTAGTAGATCGCCTCGACCGGACACACCGGTTCGCATGCCCCGCAGTCCACGCACTCGTCCGGGTGGATGTACAGCGAGCGCTCGCCCTCGTAGATGCAGTCCACCGGACACTCGTCGATGCAGGCACGATCCTTCACGTCCACGCACGGCAGCGCGATCACGTAGGTCATCGGGTCAGCACCCCCGGCCGCGAGATCTCGACCTGCTCGTCGCGCCCGACGACCTTGACGCGCTCGCGGACGTGCTCGTGGTTCTCGCCGAGGGCGCGCTCGTGGGCATCCAGCGCCAGCCAGCCGTCCCACGTCGTGTACGCCGTCTCGCGTTCGTCGAGCAGGTCGAGCACATCGCCCTTCGACAGGCTCAGGGACCCAGGCTCCGACAGGCTCAGGGACCCAGATTCCGCCGGGCTCAGGGGCCCGGGCACGGCGGGGTGGGTGAGCAGTCCCGCCCGTGCGTCGGCGACGAGGTGGCCGATCGTCTCGAGGGCGTCGGATTTCGTGTGCCCGATGAGCCCGACCGGGCCGCGCTTGATCCAGCCGGTCGCATACAGCCCGGGCTGGCCGAGCACCCGTCCCTCGACGTTCGGCACGACGCCGCGGCGCTCGTCGAAGTCCGCGCCCTCGACGCGCGTGCCGTAGTAGCCGATCGCGCGGTACACCGCCTGCACGTCGTACTCGCGCACCTCGCCCGTCGGCGCCGGGGCGCCTGCCGCGTCGGGCGCGGTGCGGGCGAACCGGATGCCCGTGACGCGGCCGTCACCGGTGATCTCGACTGGCGCGTGCCAGAAGTGCAGGTGCAGACGCCGCGACGCTCCCGTCGACGCCCGGCCCCGCCATGAGTTCAGGGTGCGCAGCATGACCTTCAGCTGGTTGTTGGGCGCGGCCGCCGGATCGACGCCCTCGAAGTCCTCGTCGTACAGCACGATGTCGACGTCGCGCAGCTCACCCAGCTCGCGCAGTTCGATCGGCGTGAACTTGATGTCGGCGGGCCCTCGCCGGCCGAACACGTGCACGTCGGTGACGGCCGACGACTCGAAGCCGTCGAGCACGGTGTCGGGCACCTCGGTGGTGCGCAGATCGACGGCGTGCTTGGCGAGCACCCGCGCCACGTCGAGCGCGACGTTGCCGTTGCCGATCACCGCGACCGACGACGCGTCGAGGGGCCAGCTGCGCGGCACGTCGGGGTGCCCGTCGTACCAGGCCACGAAGTCGGCCGCGCCGTACGAGCCGGGCAGGTCGACGCCGGGGATGTCGAGGGCGGCGTCGCGCAGCGCGCCGGTGGCGAGGATCACCGCGTGGTACCGCTCACGCAGCTCGTCGAGTGCGATGTCGCGTCCCACCTCGACGTTGCCGATGAACCGGATGGTGCGGCGACCCCTCGGCAGGCTCCGGGACCCGGGGGAGGGCAGGCTCAGGGACCCGGGCTGAGGAGCGTCGAGCATCTCGTGCAGCGACGTGACGATGCCCTTGATGCGCGGGTGGTCGGGCGCGACGCCGTACCGGATCAGCCCGTAGGGGGCGGGCAGCGACTCGAACAGGTCGATCTCGACGGTGCCGATCGACTCGTGGGCCTGCGCCGCCTGGGCCAGCAGGTTTCCGGCATAGATGCCGGCGGGTCCGGCGCCGACGATCGCGACACGAAGCGTGGAGAGGGTCATGACAGGGAGACCTTTCGAGACGAAGCGGAGGGGGAGGAGCGGATGCTCGTGTCGATCGCCCGCACCAGCCCGGTGTCGACCGCGAGTCCGGCGTCGAGCGCGGCGGCCAGGCGCGAGCGCCCGCGCCGGCGTGCGGCGGCGGATGCCCGGGGCGCGGCGTCTTCGGCATCCGTCGATGCCGGGACCAGCGCCGCGGCGAACGGACTCAGCCGCACCACCTCACCGATCACGACCACAGCGGGGGAGCGCACCTGCGCGGCCGCGGCGAGCTGCGCGATCGTGCCCAGCGTTCCGACGGTCACGCGCTCGCCGGTGCCATAGCCGTCTTCGATGATCGCGACCGGGCAGTCGGCGCCGCGGGCGCCGGCAGCCAGCACGTGAGCGGAATGCCCCAGCGTGTTCACGCCCATGAGCAGCACGAGGGTGTGATCGGCGCCCGAGGTGCTCAGCGATCCGCCGGGCTCGATCTGGTCGTGCGCGCTGACGACGCTGAACGACGCGGCCACACCACGGTGGGTGAGCGGGATGCCCGCGACTGCCGGCACCGAGACGGCGCTGGTCACTCCCGGCACCACCTCGACCCGGACGCCGGCGGCCTCGCAGAACAGCTGCTCCTCGCGGCCGCGGCCGAACACGAACGGATCGCCGCCCTTCAGTCGCACGACCTCGCGGCCGGCCAGGGCAAGCTGCACGAGCAGCTCGTTGATGCCGTCCTGCGGCACCGGGTGGTGACCGGGCAGCTTGCCGACGTCGAGCACCTCGGCGTCGATGACCACGCCCTCCGCGTGCAGCTGGGCGAGCACGCTGCGGGCGCCGAGCCGGTCGGCGACGATCACGTCGGCCTTCTCGAGTGCGCGCAGTCCGCGCAAGGTGAGCAGGCCGGCATCGCCGGGGCCGGCGCCGACGAGGGTCACTGTTCCGGCAGGGGTCACTGTTCCGCTCATGAGGTGCCTCCCAGCAGCAGGCCGCGATCGCGCAGCATCCGGCGTTCGAGGGGTCCGAAGAGCACCAGCTCGATGACGATGCCGATCGTGAGGATCAGGATGATGGTGCCGAGCACACTGGCGAGATCCGCCAGCTCGCGCGACTGGTTCAGCAGGGTCCCCAGGCCGAAGCCCATCGAGCCGCCCATCGTGATGATCTCGGCCGCCATCAGAGAGCGCCACGAGAACGCCCAGCCCTGCTTGAGCCCGGCGACGTAGCCAGGCAGCGAGGCGGGAAGCACGACGGCGGTGGCGAGCTGCCAGCGGCTGGCGCCGAGCACGGTGCCGACCCGGCGCAGCTGGGGCGGCACCTGATCGATGCCCGAGAGCAGGCCGTTCACGATCGAGGGGATCGCGCCCATCAGGATCACGAAGTACGCCGTCGCGTCGGTCAGGCCGAACCAGATGATCGCGGCCGGCACCCAGGCGACCGAGGGCAGCACGGTCAGTCCCGAGATCAGCGGGCCGGCGGCACGACGCAGCAGCCTCCACTCCGCGAGGGCGAGGCCGAGCGGCGTGCCGATGGCGATCGCGATGACGAAGCCCAGCCCGCCGCGTTCGAGGCTCGTGAGCACCGCCTGCTGCAGGCGGCCCGATTCCCACGCGTCGCCCAGTGCGGCGAGCACGGCGGCGGGGCTGGGTGCCTTGTCGGGGCGCGGGGCGGTCACCGTGATGCAGAGCTGCCAGACGATCAGCAGCACGAGCAGCAGGGCGATCGGGGGCAGCGCCTTGGCGATGAAGCTCTGCCAGCGCGGCGTGGTCTGGGCGGGCTCGGACTGCAGCCGGTCGAGGCCGGCCGAGAGGGTGCGCAGATCGTCGTGTTCACCGGAGGCGGGGGCTGACGGGGCGGACGTCTCAGGAGGCATTGCGGGCCAGCTCCTTCCGCAGCTCCGCGGTGATCTCGCGGGCGAGAGCGGCCACCTCGGGCGACTCGATGCGCCGCCCGACGGTGTTCCGGATACGCCACTCGCCGGCGATCCGGCCCGGCCTGCTCGAGAGCAGCACCACGCGCTGGCCGAGTCGCGCGGCCTCGCGCACGTTGTGCGTGACGAACACGATCGTGCGGCCGGTGGCCCGCCACACCCGCTCGAGCTCTTCATGCAGCAGGTCGCGGGTGATGGCGTCGAGGGCGGCGAACGGCTCGTCCATCAGCAGCACCGGACGATCCTGGGACAGCGCCCGCGCGAGGGCGACCCGCTGGCGCATGCCGCCGGAGAGCTCATGCGGGCGCTTGTCTGCGGCGTCGGCGAGGTTGACCGTCGACAGCAGCCTGTCGGCCTCCGTGCGGCGTTCGCCGCGCGGCACGCCGCGCAGCCGCAGCGCCAGCTCGACGTTGCGCCGGGTGGTGAGCCACGGCATCAGCGCGGACTCCTGGAACATCACGGCGGATCCGCCGTCGGGCGTCTCGATCGCCCCGGAGGTGACCGGCTCGAGGCCGGCGATGAGGTTGAGGAGGGTCGATTTGCCGCATCCGGATGCCCCGAGCAGGCACACGAACTCGCCGGGCGCGATGTCGAGCGAGATGTCGTCGAGCACGACCGGCCCGGCCCCGTAGCGCTTGGTGACGTGCGAGATGCGCACCGCCGGCTCGTCGGCCGGACGCTCGCCGGGCAGCGGGCTGACCCCGTCGAAGCTGGGCGCGAGTGCGGCGGGCGTGACTGCCGGGCGCGCGAGCGTGTCGCGGGTCGTCATCACTGCGCTCCGAGCCCCGCGGCCGACACGGTGTCGTCGCCGGCATCCGTAAGCTGCGCGTTGAGCGCTCGCAGGTCGAACAGCCCGTCGATCGAGCCCTTCTTCTGCGTGCCGGCCCGCAGCCCGTTCGCGACGAGCGTCGCGAACGTCTCGGCGTGCGGGTCGACGGTGAAGTCGACGTTCTCGAGGGCGCGCGCCAGCACGTCGTCGGGCAGCCGCTTGCCGGTGGCCTTCTCGAGCTGCGCGTTGATGACCGGGCCGGCCTCGGATCCGTTCTCGTCGAGCCACGCCACCGAGGCGATGTGCCCGGCCAGCAGCTTGTCGACGATCTGCGGATGCTCGTCGGCGAAGTCCTTGCGCACGAGCAGCACCGTGGTCGGGAAGGCCCCGTCGTCCCACAGATCGGCCTCGTCGACCAGCACGTGCGCACCTGCCTCGACGACCAGGCGCGACACCCACGGCTCGGGAAGCCACGCGCCGTCGAGCTGCCCGTCCTGGAAGAGGGTCAGGGTCTGGGCGTTCTCGGTCGGCGTGATCGAGACGTCACCGCCGCCGGCCGTCGACGTCTCGAACCCCTCGTCGGCCAGCCAGCTGCGCAGCGCCACGTCCTGCGTGTTGCCGAGCTGAGGGCTGGCGAGGTTGGCGCCCTCCAGGTCGTCGGGCGAGTCGATGCCGTCGCGCACGACGAGCGCCGCCCCTCCCGATGTCGCCCCGGCGATGATGCGCGCCGAGGCGCCGCCGGATTGGATGAACGTGTTGATAGCCGGGTTGGGGCCGATGTAGGTGGCGTCGATCGCGCCCGCCGAGAGAGCCTCGATCGCGGCGGGGCCGGCGTTGAAGATCTCGGTCTTCAGGTCGACGTCGCCGAGAGCCTCGTCGAACAGCCCCTCCGACAGTCCCACCAGCGCGGGCGCGTGGGTGACGTTGGCGAAGTAGCCGAGCCGCAGCTCGGTGACGGGCTCCGACGCGGAGCCGGGTGCCGGGGCGCAGCCCGCGAGCACCACTGCGGTGAGTCCCATCGCCAGGGCTCCCAGTGCGGTGAATGTCCTGTTCCTGCGGGTGATGTTCACGGTTTCGCCTCCTTAGGCTCGTGGTGCTGTTCGGGCGTGCGGATCGTTCAGCCGGGTCAGTCGATCACGGTGCCGGCGGCGAGCGTCGCGCCGTCGGCGGGGTGGATGAGCAGCAGCGAGCCGCCCTCGCGGCTCTGCGCGTATGTCTCGAGCGGAAGGTCGGACGCCAGGCGCAGCCGCACCCGACCGATCTCGTTCTCGGCGAGCACGGCGTCCGGCGCGGTGGTCAGATCGGCGTGGGCCAGAGTCTCGAGGTCACGGCGAGCGAGCACCTCCGCGACGATCGCCTGCACGGTCGCGGTGCCGTGCTTCACGAGCACGCGGGCGCCCGAGGCGGTGGCTCGAGGGTCGAGCTGGAACAGCTCGACCACGACATCCCGCCGCAGCTGCGGAGCCGAGCCCTCGGCGACGATCAGCGCGCCGCGGGCAGCGTCGATCTCGTCGGCGAGGGTCAGCGTGACCGACTGGCGCACCGCCGCGGTGCCGGTGTCCGCACCGGCGACGTGCACCCCGGTCACCTCGGTCGCCAGACCCGAGGGCAGCACCTGCACGCGATCGCCGACCGAGACGGCACCCGCCGCGATGCGCCCGGCGAATCCGCGGAAGTCGCGCAGCCGCTCGGCCTGGTCGGCGTCGATCTCCGGGGAGAGCCCGCCCTGCGGGCGCAGCACGAGCTGCACCGGCAGCCGCAGCGGTGCGTCGGCGTCGGTGCGCACGGGAAGCGTCTCGAGCAGCTCGAACAGCGTCTCACCGCGGTACCAGGCGGTGCGCTCGGAGCGCTCGACGATGTTGTCGCCCTCGAGGGCCGAGACCGGCAGCACGCGCACGGCGCGGATGCCGAGCTCGTCGGCCACCCGCAGCGCCTCGAGTTCGATGCCCGTGTAGGTCTGCTCGTCGAAGCCGACGAGGTCGATCTTGTTCACCGCGACGATCACGTGCGGCACCCTCAGCAGCGACGCGACCGCGAGGTGGCGCCGGGTCTGCTCGACGACGCCCTTGCGGGCATCCACCAGCACGATCACGGCGTCAGCCGTGGCGGCGCCGGTGACCATGTTTCGGGTGTACTGCACGTGGCCGGGGCAGTCGGCGAGGATGAAGCTGCGCCGGTCGGTGGCGAAGTAGCGGTACGCGACGTCGATCGTGATGCCCTGCTCGCGTTCGGCGCGCAGACCGTCGGTGAGCAGCGCGAAGTCGAAGGCGCCGTGCGCGAAGCCGCGGGCCCGCGAGGTCGCCGCGACCTGGTCGAGCTGGTCGGCGAGGATCGCCTTCGCGTCGTGCAGCAGCCGGCCCACCAGGGTGGACTTGCCGTCGTCGACCGATCCCGCGGTCGCGAACCGGAAGAGAGTCGTGCTCATCAGAAATACCCGTCCTTCTTGCGGTCCTCCATTGCGGCCTCGCTGATGCGGTCGTCGGCTCTGGTCGCGCCGCGCTCGGTGAGGGTCGTGCGGGCGACCTCACCGACGATGGACGCCGTGTCGGCGGCATCCGACTCCACCGCTCCGGTGCAGCTCATGTCGCCGACCGTGCGGTAGCGCACCGTGCGGCGCTCGACCTGCTCGCCGTCGCGCGGCTGCGAGAACTCGCCCACCGCCCACCACATGCCCGAGCGCTGGAACACCTCGCGCTCGTGCGCGTAGTACAGCGGCGGCAGCGCGATGGCTTCCCGCTCGATGTAGCGCCAGATGTCGAGCTCGGTCCAGTTCGAGATGGGGAAGGCACGCACGTGCTGACCGGGCAGGTGCCGGCCGTTGTACAGGCTCCACAGCTCGGGGCGCTGGTTGCGCGGATCCCACTGCCCGAACTCGTCGCGCAGCGAGATGATGCGCTCCTTGGCGCGCGCCTTGTCCTCATCGCGGCGGGCACCGCCGAAGACCGCATCGTGGCGACCGGCGGCGATGGCGTCGAGCAGCGGCTGGGTCTGCAGCGGGTTGCGCGTGCCGTCGGGTCGTTCGGCGAGCCGGCCGTCGTCGATGTAGTCCTGCACGCGGGCGACGTCGAGGTCGATGCCCAGCCGGGCGACCGTCTCATCGCGGAAGCGGATCACCTCGGGGAAGTTGTGACCGGTGTCGACATGCAGCACGGGGAACGGCACCCGCCCGGGAGCGAACGCCTTCGCCGCGAGGTGCAGCACCACGACCGAGTCCTTGCCGCCCGAGAACAGCAGCACGGGACGCTCGAACTCGGCGACCACCTCGCGGATGATGTGGATGCCCTCCGCCTCGAGCAGGTCGAGGGTGTCGAGGGTGTGGGGCGCCCCGGACCCAGCCGGGGCGGCGAGAGGCCCGGCTGGGGCGGTGTGGATGGTGGTGCTCATATGTGCAGCCCGCATTCTGTCTTCGTCAGCCCGGCCCAGCGGCCGGATCGAGGGTCGTCGCCGGGGGCGACCGGCTTCGTGCACGGCGCGCATCCGATCGACGGGTATCCGCCGGCGATCAGGGGGTTCACCGGCACGTCGTGCGCGGTGGCGTAGTCGATGAGGTCGTCGAAGCTCCACGCCGCGACGGGGTTCACCTTCACCAGCGAGTTGCGCTCGTCCCAGACGACCAGCTCGGTCGCGGCGCGGGTGGGCGCCTCGTCGCGGCGCACCCCGGTGAACCACACCTCGTAGCCGCCCAGCGCGCGCTGCAGCGGTTCGACCTTGCGTCGGGCGCAGCACAGCGCGGGGTCGCGGGCGAACAGGTCGCTGCCGAACTCGGCATCCTGCTCCCGCACGCTCTGCTCGGGCTTCACGTCGACGACGTTCACGTCGAGCCGCGATGCGACCTCGTCTCGGGTGAACCTTGTCTCGAGGAAGTGGTAGCCCGTGTCGAGGAACAGCACATCGACGCCGGGAAGGCTCTGCGCGACGAGGTGGGGGAGCGCGGCATCCGCCATCGAGCAGGCGACGGCGGCCTGCGGGACGGCGAAGTTCGCCGCCACCCACGTGATCACCTCGGCGGGGCTCGCCTCGTCGGGCTGCCGGCTGCGCAGCTCGCGATTGCCGCGCTCGGCGAGCGCCTCGAGCTCGGCCGCCGAGCGCCGAGTGGAGTCGATCGTGACGGGAGTGCTCATTGCAGCGCCTCGTCGTCCGCTCGGTGCGCCCACTGCGCGAAGGTCTCGTCGGCGCCCGCGCGATCGGCGAGGTAGCGGCGGATGACCCGCTCGGCGTAGTCGGCGATGCCGTCCGCGGGCACCTTCAGTCCGCGCACGGTACGTCCGAGTCCAGCCTCCTCGCGGTCGACGTTCGCGAGTCCGCCGCCGAGGTGCACCTGGTAGCCGGGCACCTGCTCGCCGTCGATCAGCACGAGCTGCCCCTTCAACCCGATGTCAGCGGTCTGGATGCGGGCGCACGAGTTCGGGCATCCGTTCACGTGCAGCGTGATCGGACGGCCGATCTCGCGTTCGAGGGTCCCCAACCGCTCTTCGAGCTGCTCGATGGCGCGGGCCGCGTTGACCTTGGTCTCGACGATCGCCAGCTTGCAGAACTCGATGCCGGTGCACGCGATCGTGCCGCGGCGGAACAGGCTCGGCCGCGCCGACAGACCGAGGGCGTCCAGGCCCGCGACGAGACTCTCGACGCGGCTCTCGTCGATGTCGAGCACGAGCAGCTTCTGGTGCGGGGTGGTGCGGATGCGCTGCGAACCGTGGGCCTCGGCGAGGTCGGCGAGCGCCGTCAGGGTGGAGCCGGACACCCGGCCGACGAGGGGGGCGGCGCCGACGAAGAACCGGCCGTCCTTCTGACGGTGAATGCCGACGTGGTCGCCGAGGCTGTTCGGCTTGGGGGCGGCGGGGCCGTCGGGCAGCGGGGCTTCGAGGTACTCGTCCTCGAGCACGGCGCGGAACCTCTCGGTGCCCCAGTCGGCGAGCAGGAACTTCAGGCGCGCCTTGTTGCGCAGGCGCCGGTATCCGTAGTCGCGGAAGATTTGCGTCACGCCGTGCCACACCTCGGCCACGCGGTCGGGAGTCACGAAGACGCCCAGGCGCTCGCCGAGTCGCGGCACGACCGAGAGGGCCCCGCCGACCCACAGGTCGTAGCCGATGCCGAGCTCGGGGTGCTCGACCGCGACGAAGGCGCAGTCGTTGATCTCGTGCACGACGTCTTGACTGGGGTGCCCGGTGATCGCCGTCTTGTACTTGCGCGGCAGGTTCGACAGGGTCTCGTCGCCCAGGAAGCGATCGGCGATCTCGCGGATCTGCGGGGTCGGGTCGATGAGCTCGTCGGCGGCGATGCCGGCGACGGGCGAACCGAGGATGACTCGGGGCACGTCGCCGCAGGCCTCGGTGGTGCTCAGGCCCACCGCCTCGAGACGGCGCCAGATCTCGGGCACGTCCTGCACCTCGACCCAGTGCAGCTGCACGTTCTGCCGGTCGGTGATGTCGGCGGTGTCGCGGGCGAACTCGGTCGAGATCTCGCCGATCACGCGCAGCTGCTCTGTGCTCAGCTGGCCGCCGTCGATGCGCACGCGCATCATGAAGTACTCGTCCTCGAGTTCGTGCGGCTCGAGCTGGGCGGTGCGGCCGCCGTCGATGCCCGGCTTGCGCTGGGTGTACAGCCCCCACCAGCGGAAGCGGCCGTGCAGGTCGGTCGGGTCGATGCTCGCGAACCCGCCCTGGGCGTAGATCGTCTCGATGCGCTCGCGCACGTTCAGGCCGTCGTCGGCGAGCTTGAACTCCTCGTTGCCGTTGAGCGGCTCGGTGCCGTCGATCGCCCACTGGCCGTGCGGTTTCGTCGGCGTGCGACTGGTGCGCGTGCGTGCGCCGCGGTTCGTCGTCGGCTGCTGAATGGTCATCGAGCCCCCCTCGGATGAATGGCTGTGGATCAACGTACGGACTGTGATCCGAGGCGGGAACCTTCCGTGACACGGAGCGACCAGGAGGGAAACAGAACGTCACGTGACGCGAAATGTGACGCTAGAGGGGTGGTGCGAACAGCAGATCTGTGCGTGGTCAGCAGGGCGCCGCACGAGCGAAGGCGATCCACCCGGAGTAGGACGAGATCACGGCAATCCGTCCTGCCTCGGCGCGTTCGCCGACCTGCGGTGAGTCAGGCCGAATGCGCTGTCTCGTAGCGGGCGACGACGAGGTCGACCAGCGCCTCCGGGATGCCTCGCTCGGGCAGCAGATCGTCGAGCAGTGGCGCCGTGATCAGCCGGTCGCCGGCGTGACGGATCGCGAGATCGAAGAAGAACCCGCGCCCGAGCAGGTACGTCGCGACGACGGCATCCGGAGCGGCGGCAAGCGCCGTCGGCACATCCGGATGCCGAGCCGCGAGGTACGCGAGATCGACCCGGCGCCCGGTGCGCGCGCGCAGCAAGGCGGCGATGCCCTCGGCATCCGGCACCGAACGCTCGTCGCGGGAGCCCGCGACAGCGAGCACGATCGGGGCGTCGGGATGACGGATGCCGTCGAGGCGCGCCGCGAGCACCTCGGCGAGCAGGGGATCGGGGCCCAGCGGGTCGGTGACGACGGCATCCGGTCGCTGGGCGACGATGCCGTGCAGATCGTGGTGCACGTGGAAGCCCTGCGAGAGCAGCAGCGGCACGATGACCACCGGTCCGTCGATCGCCGCCAGCGCGCTCGACGCGTCGGGCTGCTGCACGTCGACGAACGCCGCTCGCACGTCGACATCGGGCAGCCGCTCGGCCACCCGGGCGACGAGCGCCGCGATCGACCGCGCGCCGTCGACGTCGGAAGTGCCGTGCGAGACGGCGAGCAGCGCGGGTCTGGCCATGCGGGCAACTCTAGATCGGGTCGCCCGGATGCCCTCGGATCGGCGTCAAACAGCGAAATGCGACACCCAAGACGCAAACCTGAGCCGAGTCATGTCAAGTTTGTTTTGACAGCGTCCAGACTCGCGCATACACTTGAGTCATCACGACTCAGGTTCACCCTGATCGTCCGCAGACTTCACCAACGCAGAAGGAGAAACACATGGCACGTGCTGTCGGAATCGACCTCGGAACCACCAATTCCGTGGTCAGCGTCCTCGAGGGCGGCGAGCCCAAGGTCATCGCCAACGCCGAGGGCTTCCGCACCACCCCGTCGGTGGTCGCATTCACCAAGGACGGCGAGGTGCTGGTCGGCGAGACCGCCAAGCGCCAGGCCGTCACCAACGTCGACCGCACGATCGCGTCGGTCAAGCGCCACATGGGCACCGACTGGTCGTTCGACGTCGACGGCAAGAAGTGGACGCCGCAGGAGATCTCCGCGCGCATCCTCCAGAAGCTCAAGCGTGACGCCGAGTCGTACCTCGGCGACACCGTGACCGACGCCGTCATCACCGTCCCGGCCTACTTCAACGACGCCGAGCGTCAGGCGACCAAGGAGGCCGGTGAGATCGCGGGCCTCAACGTGCTGCGCATCATCAACGAGCCCACCGCCGCCGCACTCGCCTACGGCCTCGACAAGGGCAAGGAGGACGAGCTCATCCTCGTCTTCGACCTCGGTGGCGGAACCTTCGACGTCTCGCTGCTCGAGGTGGGCAAGGACGACGACTTCTCGACCATCCAGGTGCGCGCCACCGCCGGTGACAACCGCCTCGGCGGCGACGACTGGGACCAGCGCGTCGTGGACTACTTGATCAAGCAGTTCAAGGAGACCACCGGCGTCGACGTCTCGGGCGACAAGATCGCGTTGCAGCGCCTCAAGGAGGCCGCTGAGCAGGCCAAGAAGGAGCTCTCGAGCTCGACGAGCGCCTCGATCAACCTGCCCTACCTGTCGCTGACCGACTCGGGCCCCGTCTCGCTGAGCGAGAGCCTCACCCGCGCGAAGTTCGAGGACCTCACCAAGGACCTCCTCGACCGCACCAAGAAGCCCTTCGAGGACGTCATCCGCGAGGCGAACATCAAGGTGGCGGACATCGACCACATCGTGCTCGTCGGCGGCTCGACCCGCATGCCCGCGGTCGCCGAGCTCGTCAAGCGCGAGACCGGGAAGGACGCCAACAAGGGCGTCAACCCCGACGAGGTCGTGGCCGTCGGCGCCGCGCTGCAGGCCGGTGTCCTCAAGGGTGAGCGCAAGGACGTGCTGCTCATCGACGTGACCCCGCTGAGCCTCGGCATCGAGACCAAGGGCGGCATGATGACCAAGCTCATCGACCGCAACACCGCGATCCCGACCAAGCGCAGCGAGACCTTCACCACCGCCGACGACAACCAGCCGTCGGTCGCGATCCAGGTCTTCCAGGGCGAGCGCGAGTTCACCCGCGACAACAAGCCGCTCGGCACCTTCGAGCTCACCGGCATCGCCCCGGCGCCCCGCGGCATCCCGCAGATCGAGGTCACCTTCGACATCGACGCCAACGGCATCGTGCACGTGTCCGCCAAGGACAAGGGCACCGGCAAGGAGCAGTCGATGACCATCACGGGCGGCTCGTCGCTGTCGAAGGACGACATCGACCGCATGGTGCGCGAGGCCGAGGAGCACGCCTCTGAGGACAAGAAGCGCCGCGAGGCCGCCGAGGTCCGCAACCAGGCCGAGACCCTCGCCTACTCGATCGAGAAGCTCATCAAGGAGAACGAGGACAAGCTCCCCGAGGACGTCAAGACCTCGGTTCAGGGCGATGTCGACGCGCTCAAGACGGCTCTCGCCGGTGACGACGACGACGACGCGGTCAAGACCGCGTTCGACAAGCTGAACGAGTCGCAGACCAAGCTGGGCGAGGCGATCTACGCCCAGTCGCAGGCGGATGCCGCCGCCGGCGCTCCCGCAGACGACCAGGCCCCGGCCGACGCCGCCGCCTCCGAGGAGGACGTCGTCGATGCCGAGGTCGTGGACGACGAAGACGAAGAGAAGAAGTAATCATGACGGACAAGAACTTCGACGAGAACGAGGTTCCGGAGGGGTCGGATGCTCAGGCATCCGGCCCCGTGCCGCAGAACCAGGACGTTCCTGACAACGCCGACTCGAGCGAGGCCGCGGCGGCCGAGGGCTCGGACGACGACCTCACGGTCGACGACATCCTGAACGCAGAGCAGATCGACGAGGCGGCCAGCGAGGACGGCTCCGACGCGGGCATCATCGACGCCGAGAACGCTCTGCTCACCGACCTCAAGCGTCTGACCGCCGAGTACGCCAACTACCGGCGCCGCACCGAGGAGCAGCGTCACGTCGAGATCGCGCGCGCGAAGGGCGAGGTCGCGAAGGGCCTGCTGCCCGTGCTCGACGACCTCGACCGAGCCCAGCAGCACGGCGACCTCGTCGAGGGCTCGGCCTTCGCCGTGATCGCCGAGAAGCTGCGCGGCGTCGTCGAGCGACTCGGCGTCGTCGCCTACGGTGCGCAGGGCGAGGAGTTCGACCCGCAGCACCACGAGGCGATCTTCCAGCAGCCGACCCCCGGTGCCACCACCTCCACGATCCTCGAGGTCGTCGAGGTCGGCTACCGTCTCGGCGATGTCGAACTGCGCCCGGCCAAGGTCGTCGTCGCCGTTCCCGCCGAGTAGGAGCAGGTGATCGATGGCTAGCCAGGACTGGTTCGACAAGGACTTCTACAAGACGCTCGGCGTCTCGAAGGACGTTTCGGATGCCGATCTGAAGAAGACCTATCGCAAGCTCGCCCGCAAGTACCACCCCGACTCCAATCAGGGTGATGCGGCGGCCGAGGCGAAGTTCAAGGAGATCAGCGAGGCGTACAGCGTGCTCAGTGACGCCGAGCAGCGTCGCGAGTACGACGAGATCCGCGCCATGGGCTCGGGTGCGCGGTTCACCGCACCCGGTGCCGGCGGCGCAGGCGGCTTCGAAGACGTGTTCAGCCGGTTCGGGCAGGGAGGACGAGCGAGCCAGGCCGACTTCGACGACATCTTCTCGATGTTCTCGCAGGGCGGCGGCTCGTTCGGCTCCGGCCGCTTCGGTCAGCCGACCGGCGGGTACCGCGGCTTCGGCGGCCCGCAGAAGGGCACCGACCTCACGGCCACGACGACGCTCGACTTCGTCACCGCGGTGCAGGGCGACACCATCACCCTGCAGGCCGGCGACGGCAAGCCGTTCAAGGTCAAAGTGCCGGCGGGGGTGAAGGACGGGCAGAAGATCCGGCTGCGCGGCCGCGGGCGTCCGTCGCCCGACGGCGGCGAGCCCGGCGACATCGTCGTGCAGGTGAAGGTGCGCCCGCATCCGGTGTTCAGCCGCGAGGGACTGAACCTGCGCCTGACGGTGCCGGTGACGTTCACCGAGGCCACGCTCGGGGCGACCATCGAAGTGCCCACCCTCGGCGGTGACACGGTCAAGCTGCGCGTGGCCCCTGGCACGCCCTCCGGGCGCGTGCTGCGGGTCAAGGGGCGTGGCGTGACGACGGCGAAGGGCACCGGCGACCTGCTCGCCGAGCTGCAGATCGCCGTTCCCTCGCACCTCGACGACGCGGCCAGGGAAGCGCTGGAGCGCTTCCATGAGCTCGGCCCCAAGGAGAACCCGCGGGCCGAGATGATGGCCAAGGCGAAGGTCTGACCATGGACGCCGATTCACCCGTCTTCGCGATCGCGGTCGCCGCGGAACTGGCCGGAATGCACCCTCAGACCCTGCGGCAGTACGACCGCATCGGTCTGGTGGTGCCCGGCCGCACCCGCGGCGGCTCGCGGCGCTACTCGATGCGCGACATCGAGCAGCTCCGTGAGGTCGCCCAGCTCTCGAGCGAGGGGATGAGCCTGCCGGCCATCGCCCGTCTGCTCGATCTGGAGGACGAGGTGCGGATGCTGCGCCGCCGCGTCGGCGAGCTCGAGGGCGCTCTGCGCGCCGAGCGCGAGACCCGCCCCGGTGTGCGCGTGTTCGCCGCCGGGGCATCCGGCCAGGTCGTCACCCTGCCGTCGGGCCGGCGCATCCGCCGCTCGACCGAGGTCGTGCTGTGGCATCCGCGCCGTGCCGCCGTCGAGGCGGACGGCGCCACCGCATCAGAGGCGGTCGAGTCGTAGAGCGCGCTCAGATCCCGAGCACGGCCTTCGCGATCAGGAAGTAGATGATCAGGCCCGTCGCGTCGACGAATGTCGTGATGAACGGGTTCGAGAAGACAGCCGGATCGACCTTGATGGCGCGCGCGGCGAGCGGCATGATGCCGCCGATCGATGCCGCCACCGTGCAGACGGCGGTGAGCGTGAGCCCGATCACCAGACCGACGTGCCAGTCGTAGATCAGACCTGTCAGCGTGAAGCCCAGGATCCCGAGCAGCAGACCAAGGCTGAGCCCGACCCTCACTTCGCGCGAGAGCACCTTGCGCACATCGCGGGGCGTGATCTCGCCGAGGGCCAGCGAGCGCGTGACCGTCGTCGCCGCCTGATTGCCCGTGTTTCCGCCGGTGCCGATCAGCAGTGGCACGAACAGCGCCAGCACGGTCATCTGCGCGAGGGTCGCCTCGAACGCGTCGAGCACCTGCACGGTCAGCGTCGCGCCGACCGCGAGCACAAGCAGCCACACCACGCGCGAGCGCACGAGGCGGCGGATCGGGGTCGACAGGTACGAGCGGCGCAGCGGCTCGACGCCGCCCTGACGTGCGGCATCCTCGCTCTCCTCCTGCTTCAGGATGCGGGCCGCGTCGTCGATCGTCAGGATGCCGACGAGCCGCTGATCGCCGTCCACGACCGGCAGGGCCAGCAGGCCGTAGTCGGTGGTGCGGCGCGCGGCGATCTCCGCGTCCTCCGTGACCTCGGCGACGTGCGGTTCGCTCATGACGTCGGCGATCAGGGCATCCTCGTCGGCCGACATCAGATCCCGCAGGCTCACGATCCCGACCACCCGCCGCGCATCGGTGACCGGCAGCGTGTACACGGTCTCCGCGCTGTCGAGGGCGGCGCGGATGCGCGTGAACGTCTCGCGCACCGTGAGCCGGGGGTGGGTGGTGACGAACTCGGGGCTCATCCGCCTGCCGACGGAGTGCTGCGGATAGCCGAGCATCCCCGCGGTCAGCTCGCGCTCCTGCCGGGTCAGGCCGCGCAGCAGCTGCGGAGCGACGGATGCGGGCAGCTCGTCGAGCAGCCAGACCCGGTCGTCGGGGTCCATCTGGGCGAACAGCGACGTCACCTCGGCCCTGCGCAGGGCGCGCACCAGGTCGCCCCGGGTGCCGGGGGAGAGCGCTTCGAACACGTCCAGCGCTCTCGCCTTCGTGAGCAGCCGGTAGACGATGGCGGCGTCTTCGATGCCCAGCCGGTCGATGAGCTCGACGACCTCGGGAACGCTCAGCGGCGTCAGCGTCGCGGATGCGCCGGGCAGGTCGCCCTGGGCGATGAGGCGGCGGATGTCGTCAGCGGCGTCGGAGACGGTCTGAAGCTGGAGGGGAGTCATGAGCGTGCCTTAGGAAGGCACCGCACGGAGCGGACTTCGCCGGAGCGAAGGGGCGTGCGTCGCAGCAGACGACGCCGCTCAGCCGAGCGGTGCGGAAGCGGAGGGTGTGACGTGTCTGCGACTATGACTGTCACTCGACATGGTGAACCACCTCGCTTCCTGGTGCTCGGGGAGACGTACCCACCGATCGTACCCGGATGCGCTGGATCGCCCTCACAGCGGGGGTCGTGTGCAATAGGGTTCTCATCGTCGGGGGGCTGCGCAAGGCGGGCCGTCGGCCTGTCACCGGAGGAGAATCCATGCGCACCGCACCCAAGTCCGCCCTGTTCATCACCGCTCTCGCCCTCGCTGTCGGCCTCTCCGGCTGCTCGGGCTCCCCGGCGGCCGACAGCAGCAGCGGCCAGAAGACCGACAAGAAGCCGGCCACCAGCAGCCAGAGCGTCGCCGATGCCTGCCAGCTGTTCGTCGACGAGGGCACCAAGATCAGCAACAAGGCGCAGGAGCTCTCGGCTTCGGCGACTACCGACCCGGAAGCCGCCGCCGCCGCGCTCGCAGACGTGCAGAAGGAGTTCGAGGCACTCGGCGAGAAGATCACCAACGAAAAGGTCTCGCCCGTCTACAACGAGTTCGTGTCGGCGTACGCCGAGTTCTCGACCATCATCGGCGAGGTCTCGGCAGACCCATCCCAGGCAAGTGACGCCATGCAGAAGGTCAACGACACCGTCACGAAGGTCTCCGACGCGAGCACCGAGCTCGGCGAGATCTGCAACGGCTGATCCGGCGCCGCCCGCCGACAGCTGGTGCTGCAGGCCCACCGCGACGACGGACCACGATGGCGTTCGCCGGCTACCTCTGAGCAGGAGGGTCACTCAGGCGGGCGGCAGGCGAAGCACGTCGCCCTCGCCGCCGGTGATGTCGCCTGCGATCCGGATGCTGCGGGCGAGGTCGTCCAGGGCCCCCTCCAGAGTGCCGAAGCGCTCGCGGTCGCTGCACACCGCCGTCAGGGTGATGAGGTGGGTGCCGGTGTCCCACGTGTAGGTCGCCGACGCGGGCGAGGCGGGGTTCGGGGGCGACGGCATCAGCAGCTTCTCGCCCTGGCCGAGTGGAGTGCGGAAGTCCTCGGTGTCGTCGTACTCCATCGGCATCATGGCGCGTGCGGTGCGCAGCTGCGGGGTGAGCGCCTGCACGGTGGCCATCGCGACCACCAGCTCGGGCTCGGCCCTCCATGTCCACGCGAGCACCCGACCATCCGCCTTGCGCATCGCGAACGGGATCGCCTGGCTGGCGAGCCAGCTGCCGAACCGGGCGCCGGGCAGCGTCTCGCGCCCGAGTCCCGTGCCGGCCTGCGCCATCAGCATCCGGATGGCGGCCTTGCGATGCCGGCGGCCGCGCAGTCCCAGCGAGCCGGTGACGGGGATCCACAGGGCGCGGTCGGCAGACGAGATCAGGCGCATGCACCCACGGTACGCGGCCCGCCTCCCCGGATGGCACAGTGCCCTCGGGTAGAGTGACGGGCGCCCAGAGCTAGAGATAGGCAGCAGACTTCACGTGACCTCCGGACGCCCCCTGAAAATCCTCATCGGCTGCGACACGTTCGCCCCAGACATCAACGGAGCCGCACGCTTCGCCGAGCGCCTCGCCGCCGGCCTCGTGCAGCGCGGCCACGACGTTCACGTCGTCGCGCCGAACACCGCCTATCGCCGCTCTCCTGCGCACACCGAGGTGATCGAGGGCGAGCCGATGACGATGCACCGACTGCCCGCCCTGCGCTGGCTGCCGCACGACTGGGTGCGCTTCGTCTGGCCGTGGCGCTCGAAGCACTGGGCGCGCAAGGTGCTCGACGACGTGCGGCCCGACATCGTGCACATCCAGTCGCACATCATCATCGGGCGCGGACTCACCCGCATCGCGAATCAGCGCGGCATCCCCGTCATCGCGACGAACCACGTGATGGCCGAGAACATCCTCGACCACACCACGTTCCCCAAGTTCATCGACGAGGTGGTGCTGAAGCTCGCGTGGGCCGACGCCAAGCGCACCTTCGGTATGACCCGCGCGGTGACCACACCCACGCGGCGGGCCGCGGACTTCCTCGAGCGCACCACCGACATGCGGGGGGTCGTGCCGATCAGCTGCGGCATCGACCGACGCAACTACGATCCGGTGATCGCGCCGCGTGACCGCAACCGCATCCTGTTCGTGGGGCGCCTCACAGGCGAGAAGCAGGTCGACGTCGTGTTGCGCGCAGTCGCCGCGCTCGACCCCGCCCTCGACGTGCACTTCGACATCGCCGGAGGGGGCGATCAGCGCAAGGCGCTGGAGACGCTCACCGCTCAGCTGGGCATCGAGGACCGGGTGACCTTCCACGGCCGGGTCACCGACGCCCGGCTGCGCGAGCTGTACTCGCGCTCGTCGGTGTTCGCGATCGCCTCGATCGCCGAGCTGCAGTCGATCGTGACGATGGAGGCCATGGCATCCGCCCTGCCCATCGTCGGAGCGAACGCCGTCGCCCTGCCGCACCTCGTGCACGACGGCGAGAACGGCCACCTGTTCGAGCCCGGGAACGTCGACGACCTCGCCGACAAGCTGACCCAGGTGCTGACCGCGTCGCCGGCCGAGTACGAGCGGATGCAGCGCGCCTCGCTCGACGGCGTGGCCGTGCACGACATCAACCGCACGCTCGACACGTTCGAGGCACTCTACCGCGACGAGCCGCTGCCCGCCTGACGGCCGGTCGCGGCTGCGCGCGCGGTCGTGCGGAGGCAGCGCGCGGCCCCGCGGAGGCAGGTGAACGCGCGAGGGTCGGACTGACCGGGGGCGTCTTGTCCTGCGCGCGTGCGTTCGCCTGCGCTCGCCGGGTCACCGCTCGGCTCAGCCGCCATCAGCCGCAGCAGCTCGCCGCGGCCACCGCCCACGCCGGCCGTCAGGCGTCGGTCATGCCGCGGCGCAGCAGACGGCCGCGCGGGTTCTCGAAGTCGATGACCTCGCCGTGCAGCCATGTGCGGCGCACCACACCGGCGAGAGCCCTACCCTGGTACGGCGTGATCGGGTTCTTGTGGTGCAGCTTGCTGACGTCGACGACGTAGGCGTCATCGGCGGCGAAGATCGAGAAGTCGGCGTCGTAGCCCGGAGCGATCCGGCCCTTGCCGGTGAGCCCGGCGAACTGCGCCGGGCGCTCGCTCATCCAGGTCACGACCTGCTCGAGCGGCAGTCCGCGGCGGCGGGCTTCGGTCCAGATCAGCGACAGGCCGAGCTGCAGTGACGCCACGCCGCCCCAGGCCACGCCGAAGTCGCCGTTCTCGAGATCCTTCAGATCGAGGGTCGAGGGGGAGTGGTCCGACACGATGAAGTCGATCGTGCCGTCCTCCAGACCCTGCCAGAGCAGCTCGCGGTTGCCAGCCTCGCGGATCGGCGGGCAGCACTTGAACGCGGTCGCCCCGAGCGGGATCTCCTCGCTGACCAGGGTCAGGTAGTGCGGGCAGGTCTCGACGGTGATCCTCAGCCCGTCGCGCTTCGCGGTGCGCAGCATCGCCAGGGCGTCCGACGACGACAGGTGCAGGATATGCGCCCTGGCGCCGGTCCAGCGGGCGCGCTCGATGACCTCGGCGATGGCGAGGTTCTCGGCCCCGCGGGGACGGGATGCCAGGAACTTCGCGTAATCGTCGCCGTCGGGCTGCGGGGCGCGGTCGATGGCCCTGGAGTCCTCGGCGTGCACGATCATCACCGAGTCGAACGTGGCGAGCTCGCGCATGTCCTCCTCGAGCTCTTCGGGGTCGAGCGGGGGGAACTCGTCGACGCCGGAGTGCAGCAGGAAGCTCTTGAAGCCGAACACGCCCGCGTCATGCAGGGGGCGCAGGTCGGCGGTGTTGCCCGGCACGGCGCCGCCCCAGAAGCCCACGTCGACGTGCGTCTGGCCGCGCGCGACATCGCGCTTGATCTCGAGCGCCTCGACGCTGACGGTGGGAGGGATGCTGTTCAGCGGCATGTCGACGATGGTCGTCACGCCGCCGGCGGCAGCGGCGCGGGTCGCCGAGGCGAAGCCCTCCCACTCGGTGCGACCCGGCTCGTTGACATGCACGTGGGTGTCGACCAGCCCGGGGATCAGGGTCTCGTCGTCCGCGAGCTCGATGACCTCGGCGCCGTCGAGACCGTTGCCGAGCGGCTGCATGGCGACGATGACGCCGCCGCGCACGCCGACTTCGCGGGGGCGGATGCCGGAACTGGTGAGCACGCGCTGCCCGCGGATCACGAGGTCGTAGCGCTCGCCGGTGGGGTCGAGCGAGATGGATGCTGACTGCTGGTGCCCGGCGTCCTGCGACATCCCGACCGCCCTTTCACTGCTTTCATGATGCGAGAACAACTTTTCGCACTAAGGGATCTCACCATGCGGACGAAACGCTGTCAACACCGAGCGAGTGTAGTCCTGGCCCAGACTGACAGGGGCTCAGCGCCTGCCGACGGACGGCCTGGGTCGGGTTAGAGTTCTCGCGCCGCAGAAACCGGATCCCGGAACTCACACGAACGGAGTCATCATGACCGACAAGCTCACCCCCGGCACCACCGCACCCGACTTCGCGCTCGCCGACGCGAACGGCCGCACGCTCGCGCTCGCCGACCACCGCGGGCGCGACGTGGTCGTGTACTTCTACCCGAAGGCGGCGACGCCCGGGTGCACGACCGAGGCCTGCGACTTCCGCGACAGCCTCGCGGCGCTGGATGCCGCCGGCTACGCCGTCATCGGCGTCTCGCCGGACTCGGTCGACGAGATCCGAGCCTTCGCCGAGGCCGAGGGTCTCACCTTCCCCCTGCTCGCCGACACCGACGCCACCGTGGCGAAGGCCTGGGGCGTCTGGGGCGAGAAGACCGTGGGCGATCGCACCTTCGACGGCGTGATCCGCTCGACTTTCGTGCTCGACGGCGACGGCGTCGTGCAGCGCGCGGAGTACGGTGTGGATGCAGAGGGTCACGTCGCACGTCTGCGCGCCGAGCTCGGCGTCTGACTCCACGATGTGAAACGCGCCGCCGGGCGGTTGACAAACCGGTCCGGCGGCGTACAGACTTCTTTGCAGATGCTGAAACAACAGTTCCGGCATACGGAAGAAACCTTCCCGTGAAGACTCCGTCAGGGGTTTCCGTATAGCCTTCGCGCCGGATGCCAGCGTTCTGCTTGAGGATCGAAGATGCTGCTCGAGGACTTCAACTCGGCTCACCGTGAAGAAGCCGTCGCCGTCGTGAAGCCGGCTCTGGACATCACCCGCTGGATCGACGCGATCGTCGACGGTCGGCCCTACCGCAGCGTCGACCAGATCGTCGCCGCGGCCGAGTCAGCCGCCGCGCCCCTCTCCGAGGCCGAGCTCGACGGCGCGCTGGCGCACCACCCGCGCATCGGCGAGCGACCCCAGGGCGAGACCGCCGAGGCCGCCCTGTCGCGCAAGGAGCAGCCGGGCGTCGACGCCGAGGCCGCCGCCGCGCTGGCTGCGGGCAACAAGGCCTACGAGGAGAAGTTCGACCGCGTGTACCTCGTGCGCGCGGCCGGACGCACCGCCGAGGAGATCCTCGCCCTGCTGCAGCAGCGGCTGGGCAACACCCCCGAACAGGAGCTCGCCGTCGTCGACCAGCAGCTGCGCGAGATCGCGGCGCTGCGGCTGGCGGGAGCCCTCGAGAGCTGAAGGAGCGCACCATGAGCGTTTCCCACGTGACCACCCACATCCTGGACACCTCGATCGGGCGCCCCGCGCCCGACGTCGCCGTCGCACTCGAAGCCCGCCAAGGCGACGGGTGGGTCGAGATCGGTGCAGGATCCACAGATGCTGACGGGCGGGTGAAAGAACTGGGCCCCTCGCGGCTGGAGAGCGGTGCGTACCGCCTCCGGTTCGACACAGCGGCCTACTTCGCCGGCATCGACACGGACACCTTCTTCCCGGAGGTGGTGTTGACCTTCCAGGTCGACGCTGAGCAGGCGCACTACCACGTGCCGCTCCTGCTCAGCCCGTTCGCCTATTCCACTTACCGAGGAAGCTGAGTTGACAACATGACCGACATCATTCTGGGCAAGAACCAGTACGGCAAGGCAGAGGTCCGCGTGGTGCGCATCACCCGCGACTCCCACCGTCACGAGATCGAGGACCTCAACGTCACCTCGCAGCTGCGCGGCGACTTCGACAGCGCGCACTTCAAGGGCGACAACGAGCACGTCGTGGCCACCGACACGCAGAAGAACACGGTGTACGCCTTCGCCAAGGACGGCGTCGGCAGCCCGGAGGAGTTCCTGCTGCGTCTCGGCCGGCACTTCACCGGCGAGTTCGCCTGGGTCAGCGGCGGACGCTGGGAGGCCGAGCAGTACACCTGGCAGCGCATCCAAGGCGACGACGGGGAGCACGACCACTCGTTCGTCCGTGGCGGCACCGAGACCCGCACCTCGGTCGTGCAGATCGACGGCGACGACACGGTCGTCATCGCCGGCCTGCAGGATCTCAAGGTGCTCAAGTCGACGCAGAGCGGCTTCGTCGGATACCCCAAGGACAGGTACACCACGCTGCCCGAGACCGAGGACCGCATCCTCGCCACCTCCGTCACCGCGAAGTGGCGGTACAACCGCGCCGACATCGACTTCAACGAGGTCTTCGCGGACGTCCGCCGCCTGCTGCTCGCGGGCTTCTCGCGCAACTACTCGTACGCCCTGCAGCACACGCTGAAGGAGATGGCGGAGGCCGTTCTCGAGCAGCACCCCGAGATCGATGAGATCCGCTTCTCGACCCCGAACAGCCACCACTTCGTGGTCGACCTGTCGCCGTTCGGCCTCGAGAACCCCAACGAGGTGTTCTATGCGGCCGATCGTCCCTACGGCCTGATCGAGGCATCGTTCCTTCGCGCGGGCGCCGACACCGACCACTGGTCGTGGGACGGCATCGCCGGATTCTGCTGATCCGCACCGGATGCCGTTCGGCCGGCCGCTGACCCCGTCAGCCCCTGCCGCCGAACGGCATCCCCGCCGCGGCGACCGTGAGAGAGGGGACGTTCGCCTCGGCGGGCAGCTGCGCCATGAACAGCACGGCGCGCGCCGCGTCCGCGACGTCGAAGGTGGGCTCGACCAGGCGCGAGCCGTCGGCCTGCAGGGCACCCGAGCCGACCCCGATCTCGGACATGATCCGCGTCGCCGCGTTGCCGATGTCGATCTGACCGCAGCTGATGCCGTGCGGCCGGCCGTCGAGGTCGATCGACCGGGTCAGGCCGGTGATGGCGTGCTTGCTGACGGCGTACGCCACCGAGAGCGGCCGCGGCACCTGCGCCGAGATCGAGCCGTTGTTGATGATCCGTCCGCCGGACGGCCGCTGGGCGATCATCGTGCGCATCGCGGCTCCCGCGCAGAGCAGGGCACCGGTCACGTTGACATCGATCGTGCGCTGCCACTCGACCGGGTCGACGTCGGCGGCGGATGCCACCGGCCCGAAGATCCCCGCGTTGTTGAACAGCACGTCCACGCGGCCCCACTCCGCGACCACGCGGTGGAACAGCGCGTCGACCTCGGCGGGCACGGTGACGTCGGTGGGCACGACGAGAGCGTCCGGATGCCCGTCCGCGGTCTGCTGCAGGGCATCCGCCCGCCGGCCCGCGAGGGCCACCCGGAAACCGGCGGCGAGCATCGCCACCGCGACGGCGCGCCCGATGCCGGAACCCGCACCGGTGACGACTGCGACGCGTGCGCTCGTCATCTCAGTTCACCCGCCCGCCCCAGGTCAGGACGCCAGCTCGGCGCTGATCGCCTGCGCGGCCGCACGCAGCATGGGCACGGCACGCTCTCCGAAGGCGTCGTCGACGCGCGAGATCGGACCCGACACCGACACCGCGGTGGGCGTCGGGGCGTCGGGCACGGCCATCGAGAAGCAGCGCACGCCGATCTCCTGCTCCTGGTCGTCGATCGCGTACCCCCGCTCGCGGATGCGGTCGAGTTCGGCGATGAGCGCGTCGACGTCGCCGATGCTGTGCTCGGTGGGCGTGGGCATCCCGGCGCGGGTGACGATCGAGCGCACGGTGTCGTCGGGCAGCTGGGCGAGGATGGCCTTGCCGACGCCGGTGTCATGCATGTGCGCGCGCCGGCCCACCTCGGTGAACATGCGCATCGAGTGCAGCGAAGGCACCTGGGCGACGTACACGACCATGTCGCCGTCGAGCACTGCCATGTTGGCGCTCTCGCCCAGCTCGTCGACGAGCGTCTTCAGCTGCGGGCGCGCCAGCGCACCGAACTGACGCGACGCGCCCTCGCCGATGCGGATCAGCCGCGGGCCGAGCGCGTAGCGCCGGTTCGGCAGCTGGCGCGCATAGCCGAGCGACACGAGCGTGCGCAGCAGCCGGTGGATGGTCGGCAGCGGCAGGTCGGTCGACGACGCCAGCTCGCTGAGCGTGACATCGCCGCCGGCGTCGGTGACCAGTTCGAGCAGCTCGAAGACGCGCTCGACGGACTGCACTCCGGACCCGCTGCCGCGCGGGGTCTTGCTTTCAGCCATCACGTCCTCCTATGTGCTCGCACGATTCCATCATGCGAGAAGTGCGAGCGAAAGTCGTCCGCGACCCTCATCGTTGATTGCAGCGAACTTTCGTAAGATAGACAATAGTCTCCACTATGCGAAAGCACGAAGAAGTCCACCAGCACACGTGAGTCGGCGCAGCGATGCGCCGCCCACCTCAGGGAAGAGGAATCATGGCCAACCCCGGTCCCGGCAATTCGATCACACTGCGCATCGACGCCCCCTCCAACTTCAGCGTCACCAGCGAGCTCGCGGCCGCTGCGGCATCCGCCGGGGCCGCGATCACCGCACTCGACGTCGTCGAGTCGCACCCCACCTCGATCGTCGTCGACCTCACCTGCAACACCATCGACGACGACCACGCCACGCGCATCCGCGACGCGGTCGAGGCCCTCGACGGCGTGCACGTGCGCCAGGTCAGCGACCGCACCTTCCTCATGCACCTCGGCGGCAAGCTCGAGGTCGTGCCCAGCGTGCCGCTGCGCAACCGCGACGACCTCTCGCGCGCATACACCCCCGGCGTCGCCCGCGTCTGCATGGCGATAGCGGAAGACAAGAGCAAGGCGCGCAACCTCACCATCAAGCGCAACACCATCGCCGTGGTCACCGACGGCACGGCCGTGCTCGGCCTCGGCGACATCGGCCCCGAGGCCGCGCTGCCGGTCATGGAGGGCAAGGCCGCGCTGTTCAAGCAGTTCGCCAACGTCGACGCCTGGCCGGTCTGCCTCGACACGAAGGACACCGAAGAGATCATCAAGATCGTCAAGGCGATCGCCCCCGTCTACGGCGGCGTGAATCTCGAGGACATCGCCGCCCCCCGCTGCTTCGAGATCGAGGCGCGCCTGCGTGAAGAGCTCGACATCCCCGTGTTCCACGACGACCAGCACGGCACCGCGATCGTCACCCTCGCAGCCCTCGTCAACGCCCTCAAGGTCGTGAAGAAGGCCATTGAGGACGTGCGCATCGTCGTGTCGGGCGTCGGCGCCGCCGGCAACGCGATCATCCAGCTGCTGCTCGCCGAGGGCGCGAGAGACATCGTGGCCTGCGGCCGCGACGGCGCCATCGTCGCCGGCGTCGAGTACGCCGACGCGCATCGCCGGGAGATCGCCGCCACCACCAACCCGCGCGGGTTCGAGGGCAGCTTGAAGGAGGCCATGGTCGACGCCGACGTCTTCATCGGCGTGAGCGCGCCGAACGTGCTCGACGAGAACGACATCGCGGCCATGGCCGACGACGCGATCGTCTTCGCGATGGCCAACCCGACCCCCGAGGTCGATCCGGTCGTGGCATCCAAGCACGCCGCTATCGTCGCCACCGGCCGCAGCGACTTCCCGAACCAGATCAACAACGTGCTCGCCTTCCCCGGTGTCTTCCGCGGTCTGCTCGACGCGGGCGTGTCCGACATCACTGCGCCTATGCTGGTCGCGGCGGCCTACGCCATCGCGTCTCGCGTCGAAGACGATGAGCTCAACGCGAGCTTCATCGTCCCGAGTGTGTTCGACCCGATGGTCGCCGGCGCCGTCGCCGACGCGATCGTGCGGGCCGTCGAGTCCGCTGCTGCCGACACGTCGGCAGAGAAGGAGTGAGCCGGGTGTCAGCCAACACGACCCTGCGCGAAGACGACTTCGCCGACATCGACGCCCGCCTGGCGCAGACCGACGCGCTTCTGTCGGGCTCGTACCCGGGCGATGACGGCAGCCGGCAGCCGGTGCACACCCTGTACGTGCCGGCCGATCGCTTCGATCGCGACCTCCCTGCCCGCTTCGGGGCCGACGCGATCGCCGCCGTCGACGCCGCCGGCGGCACCGCTGTGCTCGCCGAGTCGGTCGGTCTGGGTCACCTCGCCGACCAGCTCGCGCCGCTGGTGGATGCCAAGCTGCGCCGCGAGCCCATCGAAGACCTGCGTCTCGACTTCGAAGACGGCTACGGCGCACGCGACGACGATGAGGAGGACGCCGACGCGATCCTCGCCGCGGAGCGTGTGGCCGAGGCCGTCGCCGCAGGCACGGCGACGCCGTTCATCGGCATCCGGTTCAAGTGCTTCGAGGCGCCGACCCGGCGCCGCGGCATCCGCACCCTCGACCGCTTCGTCACCACGCTCGCCGCCGCAGGCGAGCTGCCCGACGGGCTCGTCCTCACCCTGCCGAAGGTGACCACCGTGGCGCAGGTCGAGGCGATGGTCGCGCTGTGCGAGCGCTTCGAGCAGCGCCTCGGGCTGGCATCCGGGCGCCTGCGCTTCGAGGTGCAGATGGAGACGCCGCAGCTGATCGTCGCCGCCGACGGCACGATCCCGGTGGCGACGCTGCTGCACCGCGCCGAAGGACGCGTGTCGGCGCTGCACTACGGCACCTACGACTACAGCGCATCACTGCAGATCGCCGCGGCGTACCAGTCGATGGAGCATCCCGCCGCCGACTACGCCAAGCAGGTGATGCAGGTCGCCGTCGCCGAGACCGGCGTGCGCCTGTCGGACGGGTCGACCAACGTCATCCCCGTGGGCGAGAACGCGGCGGATGCGTGGAAGCTGCACGCCCGCCTGGTGCGCCGCTCGCTCGAGCGCGGCTACTACCAGGGCTGGGACCTGCACGCCAACCAGCTGCCGACCCGTTATCTCGCGACCTACGCGTTCTACCGCGAGGGGTTCGAGGCGGCCGCACGCCGGCTCGACAACTACCTGCACGGCAGCGACGCGACGATCATGGACGAGCCCGCCACCGCGCGCGCCCTCGCCCGCTTCGTCGTGCGCGGCCTGGAGTGCGGCGCGCTCACCGACGACGAGGTGCGCTCGTCGTCCGGCGCCTCGCCGGCCGAGCTCACCCGGCTCGCGCATCCCAAACTCGCCACCAAGGAGGCCTGATGTCCTACTACACCCCGACCGGCGGGCTGCCGCCGCAGACCGACCTGCTCACCGACCGCGCGATCGTGAAGCTCGCGTACACGGTGATCCCCAAGGGCGTGCTGCGCGACATCGTCACCAGCAGCCTGCCCGGGTTCACCCGCACCCGGGCGTGGATCATCGCCAAGCCCACCCCGAGCTCGGCGCAGACCTTCTCGCAGCTGATCGTCGAGATCTCGCCCGGCGGCGAGGCGGCCGAACCCGAGGTCGAGGCCGGGGTCGAAGGGGTCGTGTTCGTCACGACCGGGCGTCTCACGCTCACGCTCGAGGGCGAGACGCATGTGCTCGAAGAGGGCGGCTACGCCTTCCTCGCGCCCGGTGCGGACTGGTCGCTGAAGAACGAGGGCGACGAGATCACGAGCTTCCACTGGATCCGCAAGGCGTACGAGTGGCTCGAGGGCGTCGACGCGCCGGCATCCTTCGTCACCCGCGACCAGGACATCGAGCCCACCCCCATGGTCGGCACCGACGCCTGGCTCACCACCCGCTTCGCCGACTCGAGCGACATGGCGCACGACATGCAGGTGAACATCGTCACCTTCAAGCCGGGCGGCTCGATCCCCTTCGCGGAGACGCACGTCATGGAGCACGGCCTGTTCGTGCTCGAGGGCAAGGCGGTCTACCACCTCAACGGTGACTGGGTCGAGGTCGAGGCCGGCGACTACATGCTGCTGCGCGCGTTCTGCCCGCAGGCCTGCTACGCCGGCGGCCCCGGCGACTTCCGCTACCTGCTGTACAAGGACATGAACCGTCAGATCAAGCTGACCTGAGCCGGCCTCGCCGAGAGCGACCGACTCCTGAACGCACCCGTCGGGCATCCGGTGGGTGCGTTCGGCTTTCCAGCCGGTTCCGGATGCCGGAATGTCGGCACCTCGTCATTGACACCTCCCGCACACCCGCCTAGCCTTTCGTTAGTAGGAATCTTTCTTCCGCAATACGAAAAGCAGGGAATGCCATGAGCTACACCGTCAACGCCTCGATCCTGCTGACCGACCTGCCCGTGAACGAGCGTCCGGCTGCGGCCGGGGCGGCCGGATTCGACGCCGTCGAGTTCTGGTGGCCCTTCTCGTCGGCCGTGCCCGCGCAGCACGAGGTCGACGCGTTCGTCGCCGCCATCGATGAGGCCGGCGTGCAGCTGACGGGTCTGAACTTCTTCGCCGGCGACATGCCCGCCGGCGACCGCGGACTGGTCTCGTGGATCGGTCGCGAGGGCGAGTTCCGCGACAACGTCGAGGTCGTGGTCGGCATCGGCGAGCGCACGGGCACGAAGGCGTTCAACGCGCTCTACGGCCTGCGCCAAAAAGGCGTCGACGCGACGGCGCAGGACGACCTCGCCGTCGAGAACCTCGCACTCGCAGGCAGGGCCGTCTCGCGCATCGGCGGAGTCGTGCTGCTCGAGCCGGTCTCGGGCGCCGACGCCTACCCTCTGAAGACCGCCGCCGACGCGCTCGCCATCATCGCCCGCGTCAAGGACGAGCACGGTGTCGACAACGTGCGCCTGCTCGCCGACTTCTACCACCTCGCCGTCAACGGCGACGACGTCGCTGCCGTGATCGCCGAGCACGCCGGCGAGTTCGGGCACATCCAGATCGCCGACGCCCCCGGTCGCGGCGAGCCGGGCACCGGTGAGCTGCCGCTGACCGAATGGATCGACGCAGCGCGCGCCGGCGGCTACGACGGCGTGATCGGCCTCGAGTACAAGGCCACCCAGGACGACCCGTTCGCCTGGATCAAGAACTGACACCCCACTTCCGCGAAGGAGCGACGACATGACCAGCATCACCATCATCGGTCTCGGAATCATGGGCCTGCCCATGGCGAAGAACCTGGTCAAGGCCGGTTATACGGTCACCGGGTTCAACCGCAGCCCCGAGGCCGTGCAGAAGCTCGTCGATGCGGGTGGCAACGGCGCCGCCAGCATCGCCGAGGCCGTCAAGGACGCCGACGTGATCGTCACGATGGTCCCCGACTCCCCGGACGTCGCCGGCGTCGTGCAGGGCCCCGAGGGCGTCTTCGCCAACGCGAAGAAGGGTGCCCTCTGGATCGACAACTCCTCGATCCGGCCGGATGTCGCCAAGCAGCTGGCCGAGGAGGCCGTCGCCGCCGGCCTGGGCGCCGTGGATGCGCCGGTGTCCGGTGGCGAGCAGGGTGCCATCGACGGGGTGCTCTCGATCATGACCGGCGGCTCGGCCGAGGACTTCGCCAAGGCCGAGCCCATCCTGCAGGCCATCGGCAAGACCATCGTGCACGTCGGGCCCGCCGGCGCCGGTCAGACCGTGAAGGCGGCCAACCAGCTCATCGTCGCCGTCAACATCCAGGCCCTCAGCGAGGCGATCGTCTTCCTCGAGGCGTACGGCGTCGACACCGACGCGGCACTCAAGGTGCTCGGCGGCGGTCTCGCGGGGTCCAAGGTGCTCGACCAGAAGGGGCAGAAGATGCTCGACCGCGACTTCGCCCCCGGCTTCCGCTTGGCCCTGCACAACAAGGATCTCGGCATCGTCACCGCCGCAGCCCGCGGCGCCGGAGTCGCCGTCCCCCTCGGCTCGGCCGTCGCCCAGCTCGTCACCTCGCTCGTCGCCCGCGGCGACGGCGGCCTCGACCACTCCGGCCTGTTCAAGCTCACCGCCGAGCTCTCCGGCCGCGACAACGACTAAGGACAGAACATCATGACCCGCATGCGCGCAGTGGACGCCATCGTCCAGATCCTGATCAAGGAGGGCGCTGACGAGGCGTTCGGCCTGCCCGGAGCCGCCATCAACCCGCTGTACTCCGCGATACGGGCCGGTGGTGGCATCCGGCACACCCTCGCCCGTCACGTCGAGGGCGCGGCCCACATGGCCGACGGCTACAGCCGCACCGGCGACGGACGCATCGGCGTCTGCCTCGGCACCTCGGGCCCCGCCGGCACCGACATGATCACCGGCCTGTACGCGGCGATCGCCGACAGCATCCCGATGCTGTGCATCACCGGCCAGGCGCCGGTGGCGAAGCTCGACAAGGAGGACTTCCAGGCCGTCGACATCGCGTCCATCGCGAAGCCGGTGACGAAGTTCGCCAAGACGGTGCTCGAGGGGGCGCAGGTTCCCGGGGTGTTCCAGAGCGCCTTCCAGATCATGCGCTCGGGCCGCCCCGGCCCGGCGCTGATCGACCTGCCGTTCGACGTGCAGATGACCGAGATCGAGTTCGACATCGACACGTACGAGCCGCTGCCGGTCGCCAAGCCCGTCGCCACCCGCGCGCAGGCCGAGAAAGTGCTCGACATGCTCACCGCGTCGAAGCATCCGGTGATCGTCGCCGGCGGCGGCATCATCAACTCCGGCGCATCCGACAAGCTCGTCGAGCTGGCCGAGACCCTCGGCGTGCCGGTGGTTCCGAGCCTGATGGGCTGGGGCGCGATCGCCGACGACCACCCGCTCGCCGCGGGCCTGGTCGGCATCCAGACCTCGCAGCGGTACGGCAACGCGAGCTTCCTCGAGAGCGACTTCGTGCTCGGCGTCGGCAACCGGTGGGCGAACCGCCACACCGGCGGGCTGGACACGTACCGCAGGGGCCGCACCTTCGTGCACGTCGACATCGAGCCGACCCAGATCGGTCGCGTGTTCGCGCCGGACTACGGCGTGGTCTCCGACGCGGGAGCGTTCATGGACGCCCTGCTCGATGCGGCCCGCGATCGGGTGGCCGAGCTGCCCGACTACAACGCCTGGGCCGAGGAGTGCCGCGACCGCAAGGCGCGCCTGCAGCGCAAGACGAACTTCGACGACGTTCCCATGAAGCCGCACCGCGTGTACCAGGAGATGCTCACGGCGTTCGACCGCGACACCACCTTCATCACCACGATCGGCCTGTCGCAGATCGCCGGCGCGCAGCTGCTGCACGTGTACGGCCCGCGCAAGTGGATCAACGCCGGCCAGGCGGGCCCGCTGGGCTGGACGGGACCTGCAGCCCTCGGCGTCGTGCGCGGCAAGCCCGGCGAGCAGGTCGTCGCGCTCTCCGGCGACTACGATTTCCAGTTCATGATCGAAGAGCTCGCGGTCGGTGCGCAGCACAAGCTGCCGTACATCCACGTCGTGGTCAACAACAGCTACCTGGGCCTGATCCGTCAGTCGCAGCGCGGATTCGAGATGGACTACGAGGTCTCGCTCGCGTTCGACAACGTCAACACGCCGTACGATCCCGACAGCGTGGCCAGCGGCTACGGCGTCGATCACGTGAAGGTCGCCGAGGGTCTGGGCTGCAAGGCGATCCGCGTCGAGCGCCCTGAGGAGCTCGCCGCCGGATTCGCCGAGGCCGCGCGCCTGCGTGACGAGTTCCAGGTGCCGGTCGTGGTCGAGGTCATCCTCGAGCGGGTCACGAACATCGCGATGGGTGCCGATCTCGACACCATGAACGAGTTCGAGCCTCTCGCCACGTCACACGCGGACGCTCCCGAGGCGATCTACGCCCTGCTCGACTGACCGCCATGCGCATCCTCATCGCCTCTGACAAGTTCAAGGGCTCGGCGACGGGCCCGGAGGTGGCGACGGCGCTCGCCGACGGCATCCGGGAGATCATCCCGGATGCCGTCGTCGACGCCGCACCCGTCGGAGACGGCGGCGAAGGCACGGTCGACGCGGCCGTGGCGAGCGGCTTCACACCGGTGACGGTCTCGGTCACCGGTCCCACCGGTCGCCCGGTGGATGCCGCGTTCGCCGTCCGCGGAGAGCAGGCGATCATCGAGATGGCCGCTGCCAGCGGGCTGGACGTGCTGCCCGGCGGCGAGAAGGATGCCCTCGGCGCGAGCAGCCGCGGCACCGGCGAGCTCATCGTCGCGGCGCTCGACCGTGGCGCGACCTCGATCGTGCTCGGCGTGGGTGGCAGCGCGTGCACCGACGGCGGCGCGGGCATGCTGCAGGCACTGGGCGTCGCCCTGCGCACCGAAGACCGAACCGTGCGCCCCGGCGGCGCGGGGCTGGTCGACCTGGTCTCGGCCGACATCTCCGGTCTCGACCCTCGTCTCGACGGCGTCAGCTTCGTGCTCGCCGCCGACGTCGACAATCCCCTCCTCGGAGATCGAGGGGCCGCCGCGGTCTTCGCACCGCAGAAGGGGGCGAGCGCCGACGATGTCGCCGTCCTCGAGGCGGGCCTCTCGCGTCTCGCAGAGCTCGTCGACGCCCTGCCCGGAGTGCGGGCATCGGCAACCGCGCCCGGTGCGGGCGCCGCCGGCGGTGTGGGATACGCGGCTCTCGCGGTGCTCGGCGCCGTGCGCGAAGCGGGCATCGATGTCATCCTGCGCCTGATCGGTCTGGAGGCGCGCATCGCCGACGCCGACCTCGTCATCACCGGCGAGGGGAGCCTCGACGAGCAGAGCCTGGGCGGCAAGACCCCGATGGGCGTCTCGGCCGCTGCCGCGCGGGCCGGGAAGCCCGTCGTGGCGGTCTGCGGTCGCACGACGCTGGATGCCGCCCAGGCGGCATCCGCGGGCTTCGTGAAGGTCTATGCGCTGAGCGACATCGAGCCCGAGCCGGCGAAGAGCATGGCGAACGCGGTGCCTCTGCTGCGCGAGGTCGGCCGCACGATCGCCGCGGAGCTCGGTGCCCTGACCGCCCGCTGAGCCGGGTGGTCCCATGTGGTCGCCTCGCTGCGCGTGATGCGGCCATTCGGGCCCACTCGACGCGGGGAGCCGGGCGCGTGAGTCGTGCCCGCTGAGCCGGGTGGTCCCATGTGGTCGCCTCACTGCACGTGATGCGGCCATTCGGGCCCACTCCACGCGGGGGAGATGGGCGCGTGGGTCCTCAGGCCGCCTTCGGGAAGAGGACGCGGAATGCGCGGATGAAGCCGCTTCGCTGGTCGGCAGGCAGATGGAAGTCCGGGTCGATGTTGGCGGCCGGATGCTCTGCGGGCGGGACGTTCGCCTCAGTCGGATGTGCGCTCATGTCCCTCTCCGTTCTTATTCCCATATCATGGAAGAGGTGTCTTGCTTTATGAAAGAGTATGCATGAGGTCATCGACGAGTCAACACCCTTCCACGCTGTGCAATCGAAGATCGCGCGGGGTGAGCGCGTCGCCCCCGGGTCTGCTGTCGCTCGGTCAGCTCCACTGACCGGGCTGCGCGAGCACCCGCGACCGCACGGTCACAGTGCCGGTCGCGATCTCGGCCGTGCAGAACAGCAGCGACATCGTCGGGTACCCGTGGACACGGTTGTCGCGCACGATCGCCCTTTCGTCCTCGGGGGAGAGAGCGGCGCTCTCGGCGAGCACCGCGACCCAGCGCTCGTCCCACCCCTCGGCGGAGCGGTCGGCAGTCGCGGCGGCGAACTGCGGCAGCCACGCCTCGATGCGAGCTGTGCGCGGATCATCGAGGTCATCGTGCGCGATCATGTGCACGCCCGTCGGCACGGCCGTCTCGCGCAGCTCCGCGCCGTCCCACGACAGCACGCGAGATCCCTGCGGCGTCACCTCGAGCAGGTTGAACCCGTGCATCGGCAGCGGACCCTCGGGCGAGCGGCCCGCGACCGACTCCAGCGCCAGCGTCCCTCGGGAGCGCACGCCGTCGTCCGGCAGGTCGAGCACGTCGGCACGGTTCAGCAGCACGGCCAGGCGCCCCGCAGCGGGATCGGCGGCGAGCCAGGCACCGCCGGCGCGGCGGTCGCGGATGCCGGTCACACCGGGATGCGCGTCGGGCCACCACTCGCCGAGGTCGTCCCACGGACGATCCGGATCCTCGTCGCGCACGGCCAGCAGCCGGGCGCCGTCGCCGGGGAAGGGGGCGACATCGATCACGACGGTGCACACGAGCACGAGTCTAAGCGGGGCTCGACACGGCACAGCCCGCCGACCCGCGCCGCCGGGCGCAGCCCATGATCTCGCGAGCTGGGGCAGAATCGAACGCGTGAACATCGTCGTCGCCGTCACCGGCGGGATCGCCGCGTACAAGAGCGTGCACCTGGTGCGCCTGCTGATCAAGGCCGGTCACGAGGTCACCGTCGTGCCCACCGAAGACGCGCTGCGCTTCGTCGGCCTGCCCACCTGGGAGGCGATCAGCCGCAGGCCGGTCACGACGAGCGTGCACGAGGACGTCGCCCAGGTGCGCCACGTCGCCCTGGGACAGGCCGCCGAACTCGTGATCGTCGCACCGGCGACGGCGAACACGATCGCGAAGATGGCCGCGGGGCTCGCCGACGATCTGCTCGGCACCACCCTGCTCGCCACCACCGCCCCGGTCGCGATCGCTCCGGCGATGCACACCGAGATGTGGCGCCACCCGGCCACGCAGGCGAACATCGCCACGCTGCGAGACCGCGGCGTCGCCATCCTCGGACCGGGCGAGGGCGAGCTGACCGGCGGAGATTCCGGACCGGGACGGATGCTCGAGCCCGAGCAGATCCTGGCCGAGGCGCTCGCCCTGCTCGACGGCGACCAGCAGGAGAGGGACCTCGAGGGGCTGCGCGTCGCCGTCTCGGCGGGCGGCACCCGCGAGCCCCTCGACCCGGTGCGCTTCCTCGGCAACCGCTCCAGCGGGCGACAGGGCACAGCCCTCGCACTCGCCGCAGCCGACCGCGGCGCCGAGGTGCTGCTCATCGCCGCGCACGTCGACGGCACGGTGCTGGCGGATGCCGAACGGCATCCGCTCATCCGCCTCGAGCAGGTCGGAACCGCAGCCGAACTCGGCGACGCGATGCGCCGCGCATCGGAGGAGGCCGCCGTGATCGTGATGGCCGCCGCCGTCGCGGACTACCGCCCGGCCGACGTGTCCGACCGCAAGCTCACCAAGGAGTCAGGCCCCCTCGAGAGCATCGAGCTGGTGCAGAACGAAGACATCGTGGCTCACCTGGCGGCCCGCCGGCACCCGGGTCAGGTGATCGTCGCGTTCGCCGCCGAGACCCCGGATGACGCCGTCGACCTGCTCGAGCGTGCCCGTCGCAAGCGCGAGCGCAAGGGCGTCGACCTGCTCGTGGTGAACGAGGTCGGCTGGGACCGCGGGTTCGAGTCGGGCCAGAACGCCGTGCACGTCATCGGCGACGGCGGGGCGGTGGTCGCTCGGGCATCCGGAACCAAGCGCTCGGTCGCCGACGACGTGTGGGACGTCATCGCCGACGTTCTGGCGTGAGGCGGCGGCTCAGCCGCCGATGTACGACATCTCGATCCGCTTGCGCTGCGTGCGCAGCGCCGGGGTGAGGCCGGCGCGGATCTCCGAGTAGCGGTCGTCCCGTCCGCCCCAGACGGATGCCATGGCCGCTGCCAGCTCGACGTCGTCGGCGCCACCGCGCATGAGCGCCCGCAGGTCGTGGCCCTGCGAGGCGAACAGGCAGGTGAACAGCTTTCCCTCGGTCGAAATCCGTGCGCGCGTGCAGGTGCCGCAGAACGCATTGGTCACGCTGGAGATCACGCCGATCTCGCCGCTGCCGTCGGCGTAGCGCCAGCGCTTCGCGGTCTCGCCGTGCACGGTCGGGGCGACCGGCTCGAGCGGGAAGACCGCGCCGACGCGATCGATGATCTCGGCCGACGGCACGACCTCCTCGAGCGACCAGCCATTGGTGTTGCCGACATCCATGTACTCGATGAAACGCAGGGTGTACGGGGTGCCCTTGAAGTGCCGCGCCATGTCGATGATCTCGCCGTCGTTGACGCCGCGCTTGACCACCATGTTGAGCCGGATGGGTCCGAGGCCCGCCGCGTGCGCCGCGTCGATGCCGTCGAGCACCCGTCTCACCGGGAAGCGCACGTCGTTCATGCGCTGGAACAGCGCGTCGTCGAGCGAGTCGACCGACACGGTCACGCGCTGCAGGCCCGCGGCCTTCAGCGCCTGGGCCTTCATCACGAGGGCGGAGCCGTTGGTGGTCAGGGCCAGATCGAGCGGATGACCGCCCGGCGTGCGGATCGCGGCGAGCTGCTCGATGAGCTGTTCGATGCCGCGTCGCAGCAGGGGTTCACCCCCGGTGAGGCGCAGCTTCTGCACACCGTGCGCCGCGGCGACGGTGGCGATGCGCGTGATCTCCTCGAAGCTCAGCAGCTCGTCGCGATCGAGGAACGCGTAGTCGCGGCCGAAGATCTCCTTCGGCATGCAGTAGACGCAGCGGAAGTTGCATCGGTCGGTCACCGAGATGCGAAGATCGCGCAGCGGACGACGAAGCCGGTCGGTCAGCGCGACCGACGCATCGGCCGGCCGGCCGTCGCCGTCAATGCGCCTGCTCGCCATGATCATGTCCTCTCGCGTGTGAAACGGTAGCACCGGATTCCGGGTCGCGGACCCGCCTGGGCCCGTATCTATTGTCGCTCGCGCGTCTTTTCCGCCGAGGCCACGAATGCGTGTCGGAATTCTCTGGACGCCGGGGGACGATGTTGCTATTCTCAAAACAGCCGCATATCCGAGAAGTGGCTCGATTGAACAGTCAGCGGTTCGACGTATATCTCGCAGAACGATCCCACCCGGGTCTGACTCGATAAGCCGTATCACTGCTACGTCAGCAAGGAAGCTCTCGTATGAACAGCAGTGCTATACCTATATCCGAATCGCGGACTGACCAGGCGTCATCGCCCGCCCCCGCCGAGTACCTGGCGGAGGCCGTGCGGATCGCCGTCGACAACGTCCGCAATCAAGGCGGACCGTTCGGCGCCGTGGTCGTCACGGCCGACGGCCAGGTCTTCGAAGGCGTCAACCGCGTCACCGCCGATCTCGACCCCTCGGCGCATGCCGAGGTCACGGCGATCCGCAACGCGTGCCGCGAGCTCGGAACCTTCGACCTGTCGGGAGCGACGCTCTACACGAGCTGCGAGCCCTGCCCGATGTGCCTGGCCACGTCGCTGTGGGCGCGCATCGAGCGGGTGTACTTCGCCGCCGACCGCAACGACGCCGCCGACGCGGGCTTCGACGATGCGGCGTTCTACCGCTACTTCGAGGGCGGCGAAGCCGACCGGGCTGTCATGCCCGTGACCGACATCGCGCTGCCGCCTGCGCAGCGAGTCGCTCCCTTCACCGAGTGGAGCAGCACGCCCACTCGCATCGAATACTGACCCCCGACCCTTTTCGGAGCCGATGATGTCTTCACCTTTCCCTCCTTCCGCGCGCCCATCCGAGCCCGACGGATCCACGCCGGCTGACGCCGGCACATCCACCACAGCTGACACGTCCACCACAGAGGTCGTCGGCAACGACGCCGCCGGGCACTTCGCCCGCGGCGACGCGCAGCTGCCGCCCCTCGCGACCGGGGCGACGACGACCGTCGACGCCACGCCCAAGAACGCATTCGACCGGTTCTTCGAGATCACCCGGCGCGGGTCGACCGTCGCCCGCGAGATCCGCGGCGGCGTGGTCACCTTCGTGACCATGGCGTACATCGTCATCCTCAACCCGCTGATCCTCGGTGGCGTCACCGACGTGTCCGGTGGCGCGCTGGATGCCGCGCAGATCGGCGCCGCCACGGGCCTCACGGCCGGCGTGATGACGATCCTGTTCGGTGTGTTCGCGAAGCTGCCGTTCGCCCTCGCGGCGGGCCTCGGCATCAACTCCTTCCTCGCCGTCTCGGTCGTCGGCCAGGTCACCTGGCCCGAGGCGATGGGTCTGGTCGTGATCAACGGCCTGCTGATCGTGCTCTTCGGCGCCACCGGCATCCGCACCGCCATCTTCAGGGCGGTGCCGCAGGCGCTGAAGGCGGCGATCACCGTCGGAATCGGCCTGTTCATCGCCTTCATCGGCTTCGTCGACTCGGGCTTCGTCAACCGCACCCCGGGCGGCCCGCCCGTGCAGCTCGGCGACAACGGCTCGATCACCTCGGTGCCCACGCTGATCTTCGTGTTCGGCCTGGTGCTCATCGGCATCCTCGTGGCGCGCAAGGTGCCCGGCGGCATCCTCATCGGCATCGTCGTGAGCACCGTGGTGGCGCTGATCGCGCAGTCCGTGCTGAAGCTCGGGCCCTCCTTCGAAGACCCGAACGGCTGGCACATGACCATCCCGGAGCTGCCGGCCGCGTGGATCACGATCCCGGACTTCGGTCTGATCGGCCAGTTCGACCTGTTCGGTGCCTTCGGCCGCGTGGGCATGCTCTCGGCCACGATGCTCGTGTTCACGCTCGTCTTCTCGAACTTCTTCGACGCGATGGGCACGATGACCGGCCTCGCGAAGAACGCCGGGCTCGCCTACAAGGACGGCACCTTCCCGCGTCTGCGCTCGGCGTTCGTCGTCGAGGGCTTCGGCGCAGTGGCGGGCGGTGTGACCTCCACATCGTCGAACACCGTGTACGTCGACAGCGCATCGGGAATCGGCGAGGGCGCCCGAACCGGCCTCGCCTCGCTGGTCGTCGGCGTGCTGTTCCTGCTGTCGATGTTCGTCACCCCGCTCACCCTCGTCGTGCCGATCGAGGTGGGCTCGGCAGCCCTCGTGATCGTCGGCGCGATGATGATGTCGCAGATCCGCGAGATCAAGTTCACGAAGTTCGCGGTGGCGCTGCCGGCGTTCCTCACGATCGTGACGATGCCGCTGACCTACTCGATCGCGAACGGCATCGGGGTGGGCTTCATCTCGTGGGCGCTCGTGAACGCCTTCTCCGGTCGTGCCCGCAAGGTGCACTGGCTGATGTGGATCGTCGCCGCCGGCTTCGCGCTGTATTTCGTGCGCGGTCCGATCGAGGCGATGCTCGCAGCCTGAGTGCAGAAGAAAAGCCCCGATCCTCATTCCGAGGATCGGGGCCTTTCTGTTTGCACGGGGATGCTTCTCGCGGGAACGGGAAATGCGTCCGCGCACCATTCATATGCGGGGCGGATCCTCCTTTCCCCGGAATGTTGCATTGCGAAATGCCGGAATGCGTTCGGCGCATTCCGGCATTTCCCAGAATGTCATTCGGTTGACAGCTGCGCCGCCTCCTCGATGAGCTGCAGGATGCGGGCGGCGACGCTCACCGCGATGACGGCGGGCTGCTTGCCCGCAACCTCCGGGATGCCGATCGGGGTCGTCACCCGGGCGAGGTCCGCGTCGGTGTGACCGAGCTCGTGCAGCTTCTTGCGGAACCGCGCCCACTTCGAGGTCGAGCCGATCAGCCCGATGGAACCGAGCCCTGGAGTGCGCAGCGACTGGTCGACGATCGCGAGATCCTCGACGTGGTCGTGCGTCATCACGAGCACATGAGCCCCGGCCGGGATGTTCAGCAGGGCGGACTCGGGCACCGGGGTGTGATGCGGCTGGATGCTCGCCACGGCATCGGTCGTGGCCGGCACGAGACGCGCCGGGTCGAGCATCTCGGCGCGGGAGTCGACGAGATGCAGCGACAGCTCGTGCCGCGACAGGATGCGCGCGAGCTCCAGGCCCACGTGCCCCATGCCGAACACGGCCACCGAGGGCACCACGCGAACGGGTTCGAGCATGATCGTCACCTCTCCTCCGCAGCACTGCACGCCGTATTCGGTCGTCGCCTTGTCGCTGAGCGTGAGCGTCAGCAGCTGAGGCTCGGCCGTGCCCGAGGCGAGCATCTCGCGGGCGCGATCGGTGGCGGTCGCCTCGAGGTTGCCGCCACCGATCGTGCCGAACTGATCGCCGGGCGAGATGACCATCTTCGCGCCGCCGTTGCGGGGCGCGTGACCGCGCACCATCGCCAGCGTCACGATCACCGCGGGGGTGCGGCTCTCGCGCAGAGCGCGCAGGGCATCCAGCCAGTCGACCATGTCAGACCACTGCGAGCTCGGCTGCAGGCTCCGCCGCGCCGTGCGCCGCGCGGGCGGCCTCGACCGCCCAGTACACCGCCTCCGGCGTCGCCGGCGAGGCCAGATCGACCGAGTGGCCCGCCGGGCCGAAGGCCGCGACAGCATCGCGCAGCGCCTCACGGGCGCTGAACGCGAGCATGAACGGCGGCTCTCCCACGGCCTTCGAGCCGTAGACCGCGCCGTCCTCACGGGCGTTCTGGAACAGGCGAACGGCGAACTCCTCGGGCATCTCCGAGAAGCTCGGCAGCTTGTAGGTCGACGCCGACTGGGTCTGCAGGCGGCCGCGGTGCGGGCCGTCGGTGACATCCCACCGCAGGTCCTCCAGCGTCAGCCAGCCCATGCCCTGCACGTACGCGCCCTCGATCTGGCCGATGTCGAGCATCGGCGAGAGCGAGTCGCCCACGTCGTGCACGATGTCGACGCGGCGGATGCGGTACGCGCCGGTGAAGCGGTCGATCTCGACCTCGGTGGCCGCCGCTCCGTACGCGAAGTACTTGAACGGTGAGCCGTGCATGGTCTCCGGGTTCCAGTGCAGACCGGCGGTGCGGTAGTAGCCCGCCGCGAACAGCTGCACGCGCTGGAAGTACGCCGCCTTCGCGACCTCGGCGAAGGTCAGCCTCTCGGACTTGCCGAGCCCGGTCACGTAGCCTCCGCCGAAGCGCACGTCGCGCTCGTCGACGCCGAGCAGGTGCCCGGCGACGGCGGCCATGCGCTCGCGGATCTGCTCGCACGCGTTCTTCACGGCGCCGCCATTGAGGTCTGCGCCCGACGACGCGGCCGTGGCCGAGGTGTTCGGCACCTTGTCGGTGCGGGTGGGGGCGAGGCGCACCTGGTGCAGCTCGAGGCCCAGCGCGGTGGCCGCGATCTGCAGCATCTTGGTGTGCAGGCCCTGGCCCATCTCGGTGCCGCCGTGGTTGACCAGCACCGAGCCGTCCTTGTAGACGTGCACGAGCGCGCCGGCCTGGTTGAACGCGGCGAAGTTGAACGAGATGCCGAACTTGATCGGCGTCATCGAGATGGCGCGCTTCACGTCGGGGCTCGCGGCGTTGAACGCGTCGATCTCGGCCCGCCGCTGGGCGATCGACGCCTCGTCGGCGAGCTGGTCCCAGATGGTCGGCATCCGCTCGGCATCCTTCACAGGCTGGCCGTACGGGGTGCTCTGGCCGGGCTGGTAGAAGTTGCGGCGACGCAGCTCGAGCGGGTCGATGCCGAGCGACGGGGCGATCCGGCCGAGGATGTCCTCGATGAGGAACACGCCCTGCGGGCCGCCGAAGCCGCGGTACGCGGTGTTCGACTGCTTGTTGGTCTTCGCGATCTGCCCGTAGGCGTGCACGTTCGGGATCCAGTAGGCGTTGTCGAGGTGGCACAGCGCGCGGCCGAGCACGGGCTCGGACAGGTCGATCGACCAGCCTCCGTCGGCGGTGAGCACCGCGTCAAGGGCCTGCAGCATGCCGTCCTCGTCGAGGCCGACCTTCCAGCTGATGTGGAACGGATGCCGCTTGCCGGTCATCGTGAGATCCTGCGTGCGGTTCAGGCGCACGCGCACCGGACGGCCGGTGAGCTTCGCGCCGAGCGCGGCGATGGCGGCGAAGCCGTGCGGCTGCATCTCCTTGCCGCCGAAGCCGCCGCCCATGCGCAGGCACTGCACGGTGATCTCGTTGGCGGGGATGCCCAGCACGTGCGAGACCAGGTCCTGCGTCTCGGTCGGGTGCTGGGTGGAGCACTGGATGAAGTACTGCCCCTCGGAGTCGCGCACCGCGAACGACGCGTGCGTCTCGAGGTAGAAGTGCTCTTGACCGGCGAACTCGGTGACGCCCTCGAAGACGTGCGCCGAGGCGGTGAGCCCCACGGCCGCGTCGCCGCGGGCGACCGTGCGCGGTGTGCCCATGAACGATCCGGCCTCGATGGCGTCGTGCACCGTGATCAGCGACGGGAGCTCGTCGTACTCGACCTTCACCCGCTCTGCCCCGAGGCGCGCGGCCTCGGTCGTCTCGCCGAGCACCCACACCAGTGCGTGCCCGTAGAACATCGCCTCGCTCGGGAAGAGCGGCTCGTCGTTGCGGATGCCGGCGTCGTTCAGGCCGGGCACGTCGTCGGCGGTGAGCACGCGCACGACTCCGGGAACCTCGTAGGCTCCCGAGGCGTCGATGCTCACACGGGCGTGCGCGCTGGTGGACTGCACCGGCCAGGCGGTGAGCACGCCGGCGGTCAGCGTGGCGATGTCGTCGGTGTACATCGCCGCTCCGGTCACGTGCAGCGCTGCACTCTCGTGCACAGCGTTGCGTCCGACGATGGGGTTCTCGGGGCGGTCGGCGAGAGCACTCATGCCGACACCTCCTTCGACTGGATGACGGTCTGGCTGTAGAACTTCAGCAGGGCGGAGCCCAGCATGTGCGCGCGGTAGTCGCCGCTGGCGCGGTGGTCGGACATCGGGGTGCCCTCGGACTGCAGCACCGCAGATGCCGCTTTGACCGTGGCGATGTTCCACGGCTTGCCGATCAGCGCCTCTTCGGTGGCCGTGGCGCGCAGCGGAGTGGCGGCGACGCCGCCCAGGCCGATTCGCGCGGAGGTGACGGTGCCACCGGTGATGTCGAAGGCGAAGCCGAGAGCGACAGACGAGATGTCGTCGAAGCGGCGCTTGGAGATCTTGTGGAACGCGGTGTACTCCGCCAGGGGCAGCGGGACGCGCACCGCGGTGATCAGCTCGTCCTTCGCGCGCACGGTCTGCCGGTAGCCGGTGAAGTACTCGGCCAGCGGCACCTCGCGCTCGCCGTCGACGGATGCCAGCACCAGCCGTGCGTCCAGGGCAAGCAGAGCCGGGGGCGTGTCGCCGATGGGTGAGCCGGTGCCGAGGTTGCCGCCGATGGTGCCGCGGTTGCGGATGAGGCGGGAGGCGAACTGCGGGAACAGCTTGGCGAGCAGCGGCACACGGCCGTCGAGACGGCGTTCGATGTCGGACAGCGGCAGGGCCGCGCCGATCTCGATCATCTCGTCGGTGGCGGTGAGTGCGCGCAGCTCGTCGAGCTGGTCGATCGCGACGACGAAGGGGGCACGGCGACCGCGGAGGTTGACCTCGACACCCCAGTCCGTCGACCCGGCGACGATCAGCGCATCCGGCTCCTCGCGGAGCAGACGCAGGGCCTCGGCGAGGGTGGCCGGGCGGACGAAGCGCGACCCCGCCACCTCGGCATCCGTCGCGACGGCCGCGGGCGCGGGCTGCGCCAGGCGCTGCTGCAGAGGGTCATCCTGCTCGGGAGAGCCGAGCGAGTAGGCGGCGTCACGGATGGGGTGATAGCCGGTGCAGCGGCACAGGTTGCCGCTGAGAGCGTGCAGATCGAATCCGTTGGGGCCCGCCTCGAGGCCGTCGTCGTCGGGTCCCTCGCCGTGCTGCTGCTCGCCGTCGTGGGCAGGGCAGCCCTCGCCGCGCTCCGGGCGGTAGTACTCCGCCGCCATGCTGCACGCGAAGCCCGGGGTGCAGTATCCGCACTGCGAGCCGCCGGCCTCGGCCAGCTTCTGCTGCACCGGATGCAGGTTCTCGACGCCGCCGAGCCCCTCAGCGGTCACGATCTCCTGCCCGTCGAGGGCGTAGACCGGCACGAGGCACGCGTTGACCGGCGTCCAGCGGGTGGTGCCGTCGTCGTCGGGCGTGGCGATCATCAAGGCGCAAGCGCCGCATTCGCCTTCGGCGCAGCCCTCCTTGCTGCCGGGCAGCCCGCAGTCGCGCAGCCAGTCCAGCGCGGTGGTGTGGGTGGCGACACCGTCGAGCGGGCGGCTCCGCCCGTTCACGGTGACCGTGATGTCAGTCATTGTCTCTCCTCGGGTGTGACGCCGCGGCGTCGGGGCGCACGCTGCGTGCGTGCCGGCGGGGATTCCGAGGGTTGAGTGCCGCCGCGATCGCGTCCGGCGATCGCATCGACGTCGTGCGTGGCCGCGCTGATCTCAGGCGAGCCGACGACGAGGCCTCGGAATCGTCGGGAAGGGCGATTCCGTGGGCGGCTGCTCAGGCGCCGTGGGCGTACCAGTTGCCCCAGGCGGTGGAGCTCTCGACGGGGGCGGTGGCGTGAACGTGAACGTACTGCAGCATCGCGGCCCCTCTCTGCGCTGAGTTGAGGAGAATCCTCATGGTGTCGGTCAGTGTAATCCGCCGCTTCGGCTTCGGTCAAGGCAGGCGGCTTGCCCCTCGCCAGTCCGGCACGTAAACTTGAGTCGACACAACTCAAGTTTGAAGGAGTCTCCCTCCAGGAGGAACGAATGTCCAACCAGGCACAGTCTGAAGAGCAGCAGAGCGCCCTCGAGCAGTTCGGCATCAACCTCACGGATCGCGCCCGCCAGGGCAAGCTCGATCCGGTGATCGGCCGTGACAGCGAGATCCGTCGTGTGAGCCAGGTGCTGACCCGGCGCACGAAGAACAACCCCGTGCTCATCGGCGAGCCCGGCGTCGGCAAGACCGCCGTCGTCGAGGGGCTCGCGCAGCGCATCGTCGCAGGAGACGTCGCCGAGTCGCTCAAGGACAAAGAGCTCGTCTCGCTCGACATCTCCGCGCTCGTCGCGGGCGCCATGTACCGCGGCCAGTTCGAGGAGCGCCTGAAGAGCGTGTTGAAGGAGATCGCCGAGTCCGACGGCAAGGTCATCACCTTCATCGACGAGCTGCACGTGCTCATGGGCGCGGGTGGCGGCGAGGGGTCGGTCGCGGCATCCAACATGCTCAAGCCCATGCTCGCCCGCGGTGAGCTGCGCATGATCGGCGCCACGACGCTCAACGAGTACCGCGAGTTCATCGAGAAGGATGCCGCGCTCGAGCGCCGCTTCCAGCAGGTGTACGTCGGCGAGCCGAGCGTCGAGGACACGGTCGCGATCCTGCGCGGACTCAAGGGCCGGTACGAAGCGCACCACGGGGTCACGATCTCGGACACCGCGCTCGTGGCATCCGCCGCGCTGTCGAACCGCTACCTGCCCAGCCGGCAGCTGCCCGACAAGGCGATCGACCTGATCGACGAGGCCATGTCGCGGCTGAAGATGGAGATCGACTCGTCGCCCGTCGAGATCGACGAGCTGAAGCGCCAAGTCGATCGGATGAAGCTCGAAGAGCTCGCTCTGAAGAAGGAGAAGGATCCCGCGTCGAAGGAGCGGCTGGCGGCGCTGCGCGAACAGATGGCGGGGCTCGAGAGCGAGCTGGGAGAGCTCGAAGAGCGCTGGGCGCGCGAGCGCCAGGGGCTGAACCGGGTCGGCGAGCTGAAGAAGCGGCTCGATGAGGCGACCACGCAGCGCGACCTGGCGATGCGCGAGGGGGACTACACGAAGGCGTCCAAGCTCGAGTACGAGACCATCCGGCGCCTGAACGCCGAGATCGCCGAGGCCGAGCAGGCTGAGCAGGCCGTCTCGAACGAGGGCCGCATGGTCAACGAGCAGGTCACCGAAGAGGACATCGCCGCCGTCATCGCCGCCTGGACGGGCATCCCGGTCGGCCGGCTGCTGCAGGGCGAGAGCGAGAAGCTGCTGCACCTCGAGAGCGAGCTCGGTCGCCGCCTGATCGGTCAGAAGGAAGCGGTCAAGGCGGTGTCGGATGCCGTGCGGCGCTCGCGCGCCGGCATCAGCGATCCCGGCCGCCCGACCGGATCGTTCCTGTTCCTCGGCCCGACCGGAGTCGGCAAGACCGAGCTGGCTAAGGCGCTCGCCGCGTTCCTGTTCGATGACGAGCACGCCATGGTGCGCATCGACATGAGCGAGTACGGCGAGAAGCACACGGTCTCGCGTCTCGTCGGCGCCCCTCCCGGATACATCGGCTACGAGCAGGGCGGTCAGCTGACCGAGGCCGTGCGTCGGCGCCCGTACTCGGTCGTGCTGCTCGACGAGATCGAGAAGGCGCACCCTGAAGTGTTCGACGTGCTGCTGCAGGTGCTCGACGACGGCCGGCTCACCGACGGGCAGGGGCGCACGGTCGACTTCTCGAACGTCATCCTCATCCTCACCTCGAACATCGGCTCGCCCATCCTCATCGACCCGGTCATGTCGCCCGCCGAGAAGCGCGACGCGGTGATGGCGCTCGTGCGGCAGTCGTTCCGCCCCGAGTTCCTGAACCGCCTCGACGACATAGTGATGTTCTCGGCGCTCTCGCACGACGACCTCGCGCAGATCGTCGAGCTTGCGGTCGACGGCCTGCAACGCCGGCTCGGCGACCGCCGGCTGACGCTGGCGGTGACTCCGGATGCCAGGGCCTGGCTCGCCGAGCGCGGCTACGACCCGGTGTTCGGCGCCCGTCCGCTGCGCCGGCTCATCCAGACCGAGGTGCAGAACCGCCTCGCTACGGCGCTGCTCTCGGGCGGCGTGCGCGACGGTGACACGGTGCGGGTCGAGGTCGCGGCCGACGGCAGCGGCCTGACACTCACGGCTGACGGCGGCTGAGCGCGCTGGTGCCTGGACACGCAACCCCGCGAGGCTTCCCGGCCTGCCTCGCGGGGTTGCACGCGTCAACGCAGTTCCAAGATGTGGAATAGTTAGTTCGGATTTCGGAAGAAAGCATTGACCTTCAAGGGGGCGCGTGGTTGACTCTGGGCTACTCCGACGGAGGAGTACCTGGATCAGCAGACAGGCGAACTGAGCTGGCTCACTCGAGAGCCGGATCCGCCGGCTTCGCCGATCCCGACATGGAGCACCCGAATGACCGCACCGCAGCGCAGCCTCTGGCTGAAGAACCCGCTCGGCATCCACACCGGCGACAGCGCCGACGCCCGAGGCGGCCTGGTCATCGAGGGCGACCGCGTGCTCGAAGCGGTTCCCGTCGGCGGCGCGCCCACCCGGCCGGTCGACGAGACGATCGACGCCTCCCGGCACGTGATCATCCCCGGCCTCATCAACACGCACCACCACTTCTACCAAACCCTCACCCGCGCTTGGACGCCCGTCGTCAGCGCCGAGCTCTTCGGCTGGCTGAAGGGGCTGTACGGCGTGTGGGCAGGGCTCACTCCGCGCGATCTCGAGCTCGCGACCACCGCCGCGCTCGCCGAGCTCCTGCTCTCGGGCTGCACCACTGCGGCCGACCACCACTACCTGTTCCCGAACGGGCTCGAAGAGGGCATCGACGTGCAGGTCGATGTCGTGCGCCGGCTGGGCATGCGCGCCACACTCACCCGCGGCTCGATGTCACTCGGCGAGGACGACGGCGGACTTCCGCCGCAGCAGACCGTGCAGGACGCCGAGACGATCCTCACCGACAGCGAGCGCCTCGTCGGCGCCTACCACGAGCGTGGCGAGGGCGCCGTCGTGCAGATCGGGCTCGCGCCGTGCTCGCCGTTCTCGGTCACGACCGGAGTGATGCGGGATACCGCGCAGCTCGCCGAGCGCCTCGACGTGCGCCTGCACACCCATCTCGCCGAGACCCTCGACGAGGAGGACTTCTGCCGCGAGAGGTTCGGCCTGCGCACCGTCGACTACCTCGAGAGCGTCGGCTGGCTCAGCGACCGCACGTGGCTCGCCCACGGCATCCACTTCGACGACGACGAGGTCGCGCGACTGGGAGCAGCGGGCACTGCGGTCGCGCATTGCGCCACCTCGAACATGCGACTCGCGTCGGGGATCGCGCGCGCGATAGAGCTGCAGGATGCCGGAGTGCCGGTCGGTCTGGGCGTCGACGGCTCAGCGTCGAACGACGGCTCGAACATGATCCAGGAGGTGCGGCGGGCGCTGTACCTGCAGCGCCTGCGCTACGGCGCGGCAGCCGTCACACCCGAGCGTGCGCTGGGGTGGTCGACCGAAGGTTCGGCCCGCGCCCTCGGCCGCGACGACATCGGCGTGCTCGCCCCGGGGAAGCAGGCCGACCTCGCGATGTTCACCCTCGACGAGCTGCGCTTCTCAGGCAGCCACGACCCGGTCGCCGCACTGCTGCTGTGCGGCACGGACCGCGCCGACCGCGTGATGGTCGGCGGCAACTGGCGGGTGCTCGACGGGCAGATCATCGGCCTCGACGTCCCCCAGCTCATCGCCCATCACAGTGAAGCCGCTCGCGCCCTGCTCGCACGGCACCGCTGACCCCCACCCATCCGACACCTGATAACCGATCACCGACACGACGAAGAGGTCGACATGACGAAACAGAAGACCCAGACCACTCTCCGCCCCGAAGACGAGCGCCTGTCCATCGGCGCCACCTTCGGGTACGGGCTCCAGCACGTGCTCACGATGTACGGCGGCATCATCGCCCCGCCGCTGATCATCGGGCAGATCGCTGGCCTCAGCCCCGCGGAGATCGGCGTGCTCATCGCGTCGTGCCTGTTCATGGGCGGTCTGGCGACCATCCTGCAGACGGTCGGCATCCCGTTCTTCGGCTCGCAGCTGCCGCTCGTGCAGGGCGTGTCGTTCGCCGGTGTCGCGACGATGGGCGCGATCGTGACGAACGGCGGCGGGCTGCCGTCCGTGTTCGGATCGGTGATAGCGGCATCCGTCATCGGCCTGCTGATCGCACCGATCTTCGCGATGGTGATCCGGTTCTTCCCGCCGGTCGTCACCGGCGTCGTGATCACGACCATCGGCCTCACCCTGCTGCCGGTCGCCGCACGCTGGGCGATGGGTGGCAACTCCGACGCCGCCGACTTCGGCGCGCCCGAGAACCTGCTGCTCGCTTTCGTCACGCTGCTGTTCGTGCTGATCCTCAGCAAGGTGCCGGTCGGGGCCGTCTCGCGCCTGTCGATCCTGCTCGCCATCGTCGCAGGCACGATCTTCGCCGCCTTCCTCGGACGCGTCGACTTCTCGCAGGTCGGCGAGGGGGCCATCTTCGCCTTCCCCGCCCCGTTCGCGTTCGGCTGGCCGACGTTCGAGATCGCCGCGATCATCTCGATGTTCATCGTGATCCTCGTGACCCTCACCGAGACCACCGCCGACATCCTCGCCGTGGGCGAGATCGTGGGCACAAAGGTCGACAAGAAGCGCATCGCCGACGGACTGCGCGCCGACATGCTCTCCAGCGCCGTCTCGCCCGTGTTCGGCACCTTCACCCAGTCGGCGTTCGCGCAGAACGTCGGTCTGGTCGCCATCACGGGTGTGAAGAGCCGTTTCGTCGTCACCGCCGGTGGTGTGGTGCTCGTCGTCCTGGGTCTGCTGCCGGTGCTGGGCCGCGTGGTCGGCGAGATCCCCGCGCCGGTGCTGGGTGGCGCGGGCATCGTGCTGTTCGGCTCGGTCGCGGCATCCGGCATTCGCACCCTGGCCAAGGTCGACTACCGCGGCAACATGAACCTCATCATCGTGGCGTCGTCGCTCGGCATCGGCATGCTGCCGATCGCCGCGCCCACGATCTACGACCAGATGCCCGACTGGTTCAACACGATCTTCCACTCGGGCATCAGCTCGGCGGCGGTCGCGGCGATCTTCCTCAACCTGCTGTTCAACCACGTCGGTGCCCGCCGGTCGAAGGGTGCCAGCACCCTGGCCGCGGCGCCCACGCGCAGCATCCCGGTGCAGTACCTCGACGCGCTCGAGGACGGCGACTCGGTCGTCGACGGGAAGATCGTCGACCGTGAGGGCAAGGAAGTGCCCGTGCAGGTGCCCGAGCACTGACGCCCCACCGGTTGAAGCCCCGCGATCTGGCGACGCGGGGCTTCAGTCGTGCGTCGAGGTCTCCCAGGCCGCGGGGCCGGTGGAGCCGGCGGGGTACTCGTCGAGCGGCGTCTCGTCGCGAGCCCAGGCATCCAGCACCGGCTGGATGATCCGCCAGCACTGCTCGGCCTCGTCCGCCCGCACCGACAGGGCGACATCGCCGTCGAGCAGCTCGTCGAGCACCTCCTCGTAAGAGCGCTGCTGTCCGGCGCCCAGTTGCGCGACGAGATCCTCGTCGCGCAGGGCGAACGGGTCATCGCCGCCCGTCATATGCAGCCGCAGGTGCATCTCGTCCGGACCGAGCGAGAAGGTGAGACGCCCGCCGTCGGCCGGGGTGCCGTTCAGACCCGGTGGCACATGCCGCACAGGCTTGAACGTCACGACGATCTCGGAGCGCTTGCGTTCGAGCGCCTTGCCCGAGCGCAGGGTGAACGGCACCCCGGCCCAGCGGTCGCTGGCCACCTCGAAGACGACCTCGGCGAGCGTCTCGGTCTGCCGTGAGTCGTCGACTCCCTCCTCGTCACGGTAGGACGGCAGCTCGCGCGACCCCCCGTCGACGAGCTGCTGGGCGCCGGCGGTGTACTGCGCGCGCCGTGAGAAGCGAGCCGGGTCGTCCTGCATCACGTGCGTGGCGCGCAGCACCTCCGCCTTCGCATCGCGCAGATCGCGCTCGCCGAGCGTCGCGGGCGGGTCCATCGCGAGCAGGGCGAGCACCTGCAGCAAGTGGCTCTGGATCATGTCGATCATCGCGCCGGCTCTGTCGTAGTAGCGGGCGCGTCCCTCGAGGGCGACGGACTCATCGAACCGGATCAGCACCTCCTGGATGTGCTCGGCCGACCACACCGGCTCCCAGATGCGGTTGGCCAGGCGCACGCCGAGCAGGTTGAGCAGGGTCGACCGGCCGAGGAAGTGGTCGACGCGGAAGATCTGCTTCTCGGGCACCAGCGCCAGCAGCTTGTCGTTGAGGGCCCGAGCGCTCGCTTCGTCCTGCCCGAACGGCTTCTCCATCGCAAGCACTGTGCCCTCGGGCAGCGTCAGGCCGGTCATCGCATCGATCGCCGCGGCGGTGACCGCCGGGGGCAGGGCGAAGTAGAGCACCGTGTCCGGATCGAGGGTGTCGACGAGCGATGCCACCGCCGAGGCATCCGTCACATCGGCCTGGATGTAGTCGGCGACGTCGACACGGTCCAGTGCCTCGGGCGAGTCGGCGAACGACTTCTCGACCGTGGCGCGCCAGGTCTCGGCATTCCCGTCCTCGGTGCCCGACCCGCGCAGGGTCACCCGGCGCTTGTGCTCTTTGCCGAGCAGAGACGCGAGCGAGGGCAGCAGCAGGCGCGAGGTGAGATCGCCGGTCGCGCCGAGGATGAAGAGTGTTCTGGTCGTCGACATGGCACCGAGGGTAGTCGCCGCCGCACCCAGCGCAAGGGGGGTGGAGCAGCCACGCCTGCGATGACAGACTGCGCTCGTGGTGACGCGAATCGAGGACTACGCCCTGCTCAGCAACTGCCGCACAGCGGCACTCGTGTCGCGGGAGGGCAGCATCGACTGGCTGTGTCTGCCACGACTCGACTCGCCCAGCACGTTCGCCGCCCTGCTGGGCGACGAATCGCACGGGCGGTGGATGCTGCGCCCCGCCGATCCGGACGCCACGGTCACCCGTCATTACGATCGCGACACCTTCGTGCTGATCACCCGCTGGCAGAGCGGTGACGCGGTCGCTGAAGTGCACGACTTCATGCCCATCGATCCCGATCCGAGCGTGCAGATCCGGCGGACGGATGTCGTGCGCCGCATCGTGGGAGTCGCCGGGGAGATGGCGTTCACGCAGAGCCTGCGCATCCGCTTCGACTACTCCCGCGCCATGCCGTGGGTGCGGCAGACGGGCACCGACGACGAGCCGCAGCTGGTCGCCATGGCGGGTCCCGACGCGCTGGTGGTGCGTGGGGCGCGTCTGACGGCCGCCGATCACGAGCACCGCGGCGAAGTGCGCGTCGCCGCGGGCGAGGTGCGCGATCTGCAGCTGGCGTGGTTCCCGTCGCATCGCCCGGCACCGGACCTGCTCGACGTGGACGAGGTGCTCGGGTCGACGAAGAAGTGGTGGCAGAGCTGGGCGGACACGATCGAGCACTCCGGGCCTCACCACGAGAAGGTGGTGCGGTCGCTGCTCATCCTGCGCGCTCTCACCAATCACGAGACCGGGGGGATCGCGGCAGCGGCCACCATGGCGCTGCCCGAGGAGATCGGCGGCGAGCGCAACTGGGACTACCGCTACGTCTGGCTGCGCGACGCCGCCCTCACACTCGAGGCGCTGCTCGACCACGGCTTCCTCGGACTCGCCGACAGCTGGCGCGAGTGGCTGCTGCGCGCGGTGGCCGGTGATCCGGCGGATCTGCAGATCATGTACGGCCTGGCGGGTGAGCGGGACCTGTTCGAGCGCGAGCTCACCGCGCTGCCCGGCTACGCCGGGTCGTCGCCTGTCCGCGTCGGCAACGGTGCGTGGTCGCAGTACCAGGCCGACGTGGTGGGCGAAGTGCTGGTGACCCTGTCGGCGGCACGCACTGCCGGCCTGGTCGAGAGCACGTTCTCGTGGCCGCTCGAGCGCAGCCTGCTGCGATTCGCGGCGGATCAGATCGACCATCCGGATCACGGCCTGTGGGAGATCCGCGGGCCTGCGCGCATGTTCACCCATTCCCGGGTGATGATGTGGGCGGCTTTCGACCGCGGTGTGCGGGCGGTCGAGGATCATGGCCTGCCCGGCGCGGTCAAGACGTGGCGCACGCTGCGCGACCGGCTCCGAGACGAGATCGACTCGAGCGGGGTCCGCGACGGGCACTTCACCCAGCACTACGACACCGACGAGGTGGATGCGTCGCTGCTGCTGCTTCCGGAGGTCGGCTACTGCCGACACGACGACGAGCGGATGCTCGCGACGGTCGACCGCATCGAGAAGACTCTCATGCACGATGGCCTGCTGCACCGCTACCGCACGCAGAGCGGTGTCGACGGCCTGGCCGGGTCGGAGAGTCCGTTCCTCGCGTGCTCGTTCTGGCTCGTCGAGCAGTACGCGAGCACCGGGCGCCGTGACGAGGCGGTGGAGTTGATGGATCGGCTCTGCTCGCTGACCAACGACGTGGGGATGCTCGCCGAGGAGTACGACCCGATCGCCGGGCGTCAGCTGGGCAATACCCCGCAGGCGTTCTCGCACCTCGCGCTGGTGCGGGCCGCAGACGCCCTGAACGACGGCGCGCGCAAGCCCCGCTGACGCAGAGAGCGCCGCCCCGGGATCGGGGACGGCGCTCTCGTCGGGTTCCGGCGTCAGGCGCTGGCGATGATGGTCTCGTCGATCGGCCGACGCACGCGCGGCGCCGACTCGCGCTCCTGCAGCGCCTCGGGCAGCCCACCGGCATCGCCGAGTTCGCCGAGGGCGATGACCGTGATCGGGGTGAAGCGCTCGCCGAGGTCGGTCAGCTCGCTGATGGTGGAGGGGTCGAAGCCGCTCATCTGGTGCACGTGCAGACCGTCGGAGTGCGCCTGCACCGACAGGTGTGCCACAGCCTGGCCCAGGTCGTAGATCGCGTGCGTGTTGGGCGTGCCGCCCTCGGACGCGGCCTCGGCGATGGCGACGACGAGCACCGCGGCGTGCGCGGCCCAGGCCTGGTTGAACTCCACCAGAGCCGACACGACTCCGCCGTGCAGCTCGGTGCCGCGGCGCGCGACGATGAAGCGCCAGGGCTGGGAGTTGTACGCCGACGGCGACCAGCGTGCGGCTTCGAGCGCCGAGGCGAGCTTGGCCTCGTCGATCGGAGCGTCAGCGTCGTACGCGCGCGGGCTCCAGCGGTCGGCGAGGACGTCGAGCACGGGGTGCTCGGTCTGGGCGGTGCGGTCGAGGACAGGAGTGCTCATGCTCGATGAGGCCCTTTCAGTGGGGGAGAACGGATTGCCTGCGGACCTCATCGTCCATCGAGCACAACTCTTGCATGCGAATGCATATTCCACATTCGGAGTCATGGTTTCTCGAGCGGGCCGGCGAAGCCGGCGTGTCAGCCGCGCAGCGCCTCCGCGAGCTTGACCCGCGACCCCATCCGCAGCAGCGAGTTCTCGTAGATCTTCGCCGCGATGACGATCGCCGCGACGCACGACGCGAGGAGGATGACGAGCGACAGCGCTCCCTCCCACCACTGAGCCTCGCCGACGAACATCCGCACCGGCATCGCGACCGGGGCAGAGAACGGCACATACGACATGATCGTCAGCACCAGCGGGTTGTCGTTGAAGAAGATGACGAGGAAGTACGGCGCCATCACGAGCATCATCAGCGGCATGGTCGTCGATCCGATGTCCTCCTGACGCGACACCATCGCCGCCGCCGCCGCGTAGAGCGACGCGAGCAGCACGAAGCCGAACAGGAAGAACACCGCGAACCAGAGGATGGGGGCGCCGATGCCGCTGAGCACGTCCTCCTGCCCGGTCACGATCAGTCCGACGATCGCGATCACGGCCAGCGCGATGATCTGGCCCATCGCCAGCACGGTGTTGCCGAGCACCTTGCCGGCGAGCAGCGCCCGCGTGGGGATCGCTGAGATGAGCAGCTCGACCACGCGGGTCTGCTTCTCCTCCACCACGCTCTGCGCGATCGTGCCGCCGAAGGTCGATGCGGCGATCAGGAACACCAGCCCGAATCCGAGCGCCACCAGGTAGCGCAGCAGCGGGTCGGTGTCGGCCGGCTGCAGCACCTCGACGGTGGGCGACTGCGACAGCATCATCATGAGACCGGACGGTGCGCCGTCCTTCGCGAGCACCACGTACCCGAATCCGGTCGAGTCGCCGGGAACGAGGGCGGCCTTCACCTCGTCGCTCGTGACGAGCTCTTCGGCAGCCGCACGGTCGGGTACCTCGTGTGCCTCGAGCCCGGGCATCCCGTCGATCACGGCAGCGGTCTCGGGTGTGACGGCTATGGCATCGGTGGTCGGGCTCTTGCCCATCACCCCACCGATGAGCACCCCGGCGAGGGCGAGCAGCAGCAGGATCCCGGTGGCGATGACGAATGCGCGGCTGCGCAGCTTCGCCATGATCTCGCGTTCGGCGACGAGCCAGACGGCGCTGTTCATGCGATGACCTCCTTGAAGATCTGGGCGAGGGACGGATGCTGGGGGGCGAAGCTCGACACGGCGCCGCGATCGATGGCCTCGCGCAGCACGCGCTGCGCGGTGTCCGGGGCGTCGACGTCGAACAGCGCGGATCCACCCTCGAAGTCGATCACCGAGATGCCCGGCTCGGTACGCAGCCAGCCGACGTCGCCGCTGGAGTGCAGCTGGTAGCGCAGCGTCGAGTGCGCCGAGCGCAGCTCGTCGCGCGAGCCCGCCGCGCGGATCGTGCCCCCGGCGATGATGATCAGGTCGTCGCACAGCCGCTCTACGACGTCGAGCTGGTGCGACGAGAAGAGGATGGCCGCCCCGGCCGCGGCGCGGCGCTGCAGCACCTCTGCGACCACGTCGACCGCGAGCGGGTCGAGGCCCGAGAACGGCTCGTCGAGGATGAGCACCTGCGGGTCGTGCACGAGCGCCGCGGCGATCTGCGCCCGCTGCTGGTTGCCCAGCGACAGGGCCTCGATCTTCTCGTCGAGCCGTTCACCGAGCCCGAGCTCTTCGAGCAGCGCGGTGCCGCGCGCCGCGGCGTCGGCCTTGCTGAAGCCGTGCAGGCGGCCGAGGTAGACGACTTGCTCGAGCACCTTCATCTTCGGGTACAGCCCGCGCTCCTCCGGCATGTATCCGAAGCCCTGCCGGTCGTCGGCGGTCGCCGGTCGCCCGTCGAGCGTCACGGTGCCGCCGTCGGAGGCGAGAACGCCGAGGATGATGCGCATGGTGGTCGTCTTGCCGGCGCCGTTGCCGCCGACGAAACCGGTCAGTCGCCCGGGGGCGACGTCGAATCGGATGCCGTCGAGCACCTTGCGCGAGCCGTAGCTCTTGGTGATTCCGTCGAGTCTGAGATAGCTCATGACTTCACGCTAGGGAAGGGCGGTGGGGCATGGCATCCCCCCTGCGGCGGATTGCGCAGCTCCGCCTACCGGCCGAGGTGGAGGGCCGCGCGCACGACGAGTCCGGCGCTCACCGGCTGAGCCCGTGGCGGTGAGCCAGCACGATCGCCTGCACGCGGTCGCGGGCGCCGAGCTTCTGCAGCACCCGCGACACGTGGGTCTTCACCGTCGCCTCGCCGATGAACAGCTCGCGAGCGATCTCGGCGTTGCTGCGGGCGTCGGCCATGAGCGCGAGCACCTCCGACTCGCGGTCGGTGAGCGGCTCGGCGAGGACGCTCTGGTTCCCAGAGCCTGCCTGCTGGGTCGTTGAACCCGTCGAAGCGCCGCCCCGCGACATCGAGAACCTCGACAGCACTCGCCGCGTCACCTCAGGCGCGAGGATCCCGTCGCCCGCCGCGAGCGCCCGCACCGCGGTGATCAGCTCCTCAGGCCCGGCGTTCTTCAGCAGAAAGCCCCCGGCCCCGGCATCCAGCGCCTGGAAGAGGTACTCGTCGCGGTCGAAGGTCGTCACGATGGCGATCGACGCGGCGACGGCGGGGTCGGCGACGATGCGCCGGGTCGCCTCGATGCCGTCCATGTCGGGCATCTGCACGTCCATCGTGATGACATCGGGCTGCAGCTCGGTGGCGAACCGCACACCCTCGGCTCCGGTCGTGGCTTCGCCGACGACCTCGATGTCGGGCTGGGTGCTGAGGATCGCGCGGAAGCCCGCACGCAGCATGGCGTGGTCGTCGACGAGCAGCACCCGGATCATCGCGTCACCGCCGGTGCGGTCGACGGCGCGGGTGCGATCGGGTCCGGTCCGATCGGCATGGACGCGATCGGGACAGTCACCCGCACCCGGAAGCCGCCCTGTGGCCGCGGCTGCAGTTCGATATCGCCGCCGGATGCCAACGCGCGTTCGCGCATGCCCAGCTGCCCGAGCCCCGGCCGCAGTACTCCGACCGTGCGACCGGTGTTCACGATCTCGAGCTCGAGGGCGTCAGGCATCCAGCGCAGCCGCACGTCGGCGGCGGCCCCCGCGCCGGCATGGCGGCGGGCGTTGGTCAGCGCCTCCTGCGCGATCCGGTACAGATTCACGCCGACCGTCGACGACACCGGAACGGGGTCGCCGATCTCGGTGTAGGCGGTGGACAGCCCGGCATCCGTCGAGGCCTGCGCCAGCTGCTCGATGTCGGCGATCCCGACCGCCGAGGGCTCGTCGCGGCCGCCGTCGCCCGGGTCGCGAAGCGTCTCGAGCAGCTGCCGGAAGTCGCCGACGGCCTCACGGGAAGCGTCTTCCACGCCGGACAGCATCCGCTTCGCCTCATCGGGGTCGCGGTCGATCACCAGCCGAGCCGCACCCGCTTGCACACCCATCACGGACACGTGGTGCGCGACCACGTCGTGCAGCTCGCGGGCGATGCGCACCCGGTCGAGGGCCACCGCCTGTGCGGCGGTGATCTCCCGCTCGGCCTCGAGCTCGGCGGTGCGCTGCTCGAGTGCGAAGCGCTGTGCGGCGGCATGCCACGAGCGCTCGCCGAAGTAGTAGGCGCCGCCGAAGTAGAGCACGTTGACCAGCAGGTTCAGCATCATGAACGCGACGAACGGCGAGAGCAGACCCGCGGCGACCTCGGCCTTGTCCGCCTCGTCGATCGCGTCGCGGTACATCACGATGATCAGCCAGATGAACATGCCGAGGATGATCGCGGCTCGCACGAAGAACCCGCGGCGGCGGTCGTTCATCCAGGCGCCCACCGTGTACAGCGCGATGAACATGGCGATGTTGGTGGCGTAGATCTCGGGGATGCGCAGGGTGGCGCTGGTGAACATGACCACCGCGATGACGACGGCCACCAGCGCCGGATACCGCCGGCGCACGACGAGGGGGGCCGAGATGCCGACTGCGACGAGCAGGGCCCACCACAGGGGTGCCTGCTCGTCTCGGTAGAGACCGGAGATGCTCGACAGTGCGGCGCTGATGACCGCGCCGACCAGCATGACCACGGCGAGCAGCAGGTCCTGCCGCCGATCGCGGTCGGTCGGGGTGCGGGTGAAGGCGGCGGGCGCGGGCATCTCTCCAACTTACGGACGAGCGGATGCGCGGGCATCCCCCGCAGGACGGACGGGGCGGGCTGAGGCGGAGCGGGTCAGTCGTTGCTGTCGGGAAGCAGATCCGCGACGGACTGCACGATCTCGTCGGGGCGGAATGGGAACCGCTCGATGTCGGACCGGTCGCTGATGCCGGTCATCACCAGCACGGTGTGCAGGCCGGCCTCGATGCCGGCGACGATGTCGGTGTCCATCCGGTCGCCGATCATCCCGGTCGTCTCGGAGTGCGCCCCGATCTTGTTCAGCGCCGAGCGGAACATCATCGGGTTCGGCTTGCCCACCACGTACGGCTCGCGCTCTGTGGCCTTGGTGATCAGCGCCGCGATCGCGCCGGTGGCCGGGAGCGGACCTTCGGCGCTGGGACCTGTGGCGTCGGGGTTGGTGACGATGAAGCGCGCGCCGGCTCCGATGAGCCGGATCGCCTTGGTGATCGCCTCGAACGAGTAGTTGCGGGTCTCGCCGACCACGACGAAGTCCGGCCGCGTCTCGGTCATGATGAAGCCCGCATCGTGCAGAGCGGTGTGCAGGCCGGCCTCGCCGATCACGAAGGCCGAGCCGCCCGGCAGCTGCTGGGCGAGGAAGTCGGCGGTGGCGAGCGCCGAGGTCCAGATCCGCTCCTCGGGCACGTGCAGGCCGCTGGCCCGCAGCCGGGCCGAGAGGTCGCGCGCGGTGAAGATGGAGTTGTTCGTGAGCACCAGGTAGGGGATGCCGTCGCGTTCCCATCCGGCGAGCAGCTCGGCTGCGCCGGGGATCGCGTCGTTCTCGTGCACGAGAACGCCGTCCATGTCGGTGAGCCAGCATTCGATCTCAGAGCGAGCAGCCATGGCCTCAGGCTATCGGCAGGGGCGGCTCAGCGGTGCAGCATCCGCTCGATCACGCGCGCGACGCCGTGGTCGGCGTTCGCTGCGGTGACCTCGTCGGCGGCATCCCGCACGACGTCGATCGCGTTGCCCATCGCGACGCCGTGCCCCGCCCACTGCAGCATCTCGAGGTCGTTGAGTGCATCGCCGAATGCCAGCACCTCGTGCGCATCGATGCCGAGCCGCTCGCACACCTGAGCGAGCCCGGTCGCCTTGGTCACGCCCTGCGCCATCACCTCGACGAACGGTGGACCCGACAGGGTCGCCGCGAAGCCTGTCAGTCCGAGGGCGTTCAGCGCCTCGAAGATCTCATCGATCGGCACGGATGCGTGCCGGATCACGAGTTTGAGGCTGGGCGAGCCGACCACCTCGTCGAGCGCGACGCCGCCCATCGCCTCCGGGTCGCGCTTGTGGTCGCTCAGCTGGGCGAGCGCGGCGTACCCGTGCTGGGCGACGAACCCCTCGCCGGCGTCGCGCACGCTCGCGAAGACGAGATCCGGGATGCTCTTCAGCAGCGCCCGAGCCAGCTCACCCTGCACGTCAGAGGGGATCTCCTCGGCGAACAGGTGCTCCCGCGTCGACAGGTGCAGCCCGTAGGCGCCGTTGCCGCACAGCGCCCACGAGTCGAAGCCCGCCTGCTCGGCGATCGGCCGCAGCCCGATGGGCTGGCGTGCGGTGACGGGGATCGTCTCGATCCCGGCACCCCGAGCGGCGTCGAGCGCCGCCCGCGTGCGCGGCGAGACCCTGCCCGACTCGTCGAGCAGGGTGCCGTCGAGATCGGTTGCGATCAGCCGGATGCCCGTGAGAGGCGCCTGAGGACGAAGGCTCACGCGAAGATCATCGGCATGTCGCCGTCGTCGTCACCGCCGCCGAAGTCGAGGTCGACGACGACGGGCACGTGGTCGCTGGGCTGCTCGCCCTTGCGCTCGTTGCGGTGGATCGACGCGCCGGTGACGGCATCGGCGAAGGGCTTCGAGCCGAGCACGAAGTCGATGCGGATGCCCTCGTTGCGGGGGAACTTGAGCCGCTGGTAGTCCCAATAGGTGAACCCCTCGGGGATCAGCGGGCGCACGACATCGGTGACGCCCGCCGACTCGAGAGCGAAGAACGCCTCGCGCTCGGGCGGCGACACGTGCGTCGAGAAGCCCTGCACGATCGCCGGATCGCCGTTGTCGTGGTCGAACGGGATGATGTTGAAGTCGCCGACCAGAGCGAGCGGCAGGTTCGGGTCGGCGGCGAGCTCGGCGGCGGTCGCGGTGCGCAGCGCCTCGAGCCAGTGCAGCTTGTAGTGGTAGTGCTCGTCGTTCAGCGAGCGGCCGTTGGGCACGTACAGGCTCCACACCCGAACGCCGTCGACCATCACACCCAGAGCACGGGCCTCGAGCGGGGCATCCGGGCCCTCGTGCCCTTTCGCGAATCCGGGCTGCCCGGCGAACGACGTGCGCACGTCGGTCATCGGCAGACGACTCGCGATCGCGACGCCGTTCCACTGGTTGAACCCGTGCACCTCGACCTGGTAGCCGGCCTCTTCGAACGGCTCGTACGGGAACTGCTCGGGCTTGCACTTGATCTCCTGGAACGCGAGCACGTCGACGTCCTCACGGACGGCGAAGTCGACGGCGCGCGCGACGCGGGTGCGGATCGAGTTGATGTTCCAGGTGGCCAGACGCATGCATCCAGCCTATTCGGGGCGGCGGCCGGGCGCCGTCGCCGGCTACCGCTCCGCGGGGTCTCCCGTGCCGATCAGCACGCCGCGGGCGAGCGTGTGGAAGTGCCGGTTGAAGCCGAGCACCGCCGGCGTCGAGCCGGGTTCGAGATCGAGATGGTCGACGTCGAGCGCGTCGACGACGAAGAAGTAGCGGTGGATGCCCGTTCCCGCCGGGGGAGCGGCGCCGATGAAGCGCTCCGTGCGGGCCTCGTTCGGCAGCACGATCGCGCCGGCGGGAAGCTCCGCCGCGGTGCCGTCGCCGCTGTCGAGGCGGCGCACGTCGGGCGGGAGGTTGTAGGCGGCCCAGTGCCAGAAGCCCGACCCGGTGGGAGCGTCGGGGTCGAAGCACGAGACGGCGAAGCTGAGGGTGCCGGCGGGTGGGTCGGACCACTCCAGGATGGGGTGGCGGTCTTCTCCCGCCCGATCCGACGACCAGGCGAAGCCGGGAAGCGGCCCGCCTGCGGTGAAGTCGGGGCTGGTCAGCTCGAGCGGTGCGACCGGTCGCAGCTGGGCGAGTTCGGCATAGGGATCGTACGAGAACATGGTGACCTCCGCGTCCCACGGTAGGGCAGGAGAGAGGCGCGGGCCAGGCGGCGGGCGGTGAATACACTGGATGCCGTGACCCACCTCGCCGAAGACCGCCAGGCCCTGCTCGATCTCATCAAGGATGAGGCGGTGTTCCACGGAGATTTCACGCTCTCGAGCGGCAAGAAGGCGACGTACTACGTCGACATGCGCAAGCTGACCCTCGACCACCGGGCCGCCCCTGCGATCGGGCGCATCATGCTCGACCTGATCAAGGACCACGACATCGCGGCGGTCGGCGGGTTGACGCTGGGTGCCGACCCCATCGCGAACTCGGTCATGCACGCGTCGGTCGGCACTGATCGCCCGCTTGACGCCTTCGTCGTGCGCAAGGAGCCGAAGGACCACGGCCGCGGCCGCCAGGTCGAGGGCGCCGACATCTCGGGCAAGCGCGTCATCGTGCTGGAAGACACCTCGACCACCGGCCAGTCGGCGCTGAAGGCCGTGGAGGTGCTGCGTCGCGAGGGCGCCGAGGTGCTCGCCGTCGCCGTGATCGTCGACCGCAGGACCGGCGCTCAGGCCGCGATCGAGGCCGAAGGCCTGCAGTGGCTCGCCGCGTACGACCTCGATGACCTGGGCCTCGGCGCGCAGTAGCCCGCGTCCCGCGTGGCATTCCGGGGCCCGACACTCCAGATGTCGGGCGCTTTCGCAGGATCCGGCCGACATCTGGAGTGTCGGCCCCCGATTCGTAACCGGTGGAGACGCCGTCAGGGGCGGGTGCCGAGCGCCGCGTCGGCGACGAGCTTCGCGATGCGGGATGCCCGGGTCTCGGCGCGCTTCGCCATGGCGATGTTCGTGAGGCCGAGCTTCTTCGCCGACGGTGGGAAGGCGTCCCAGTTCTCGCGCGCGGCGGGAACGGCATCCAGGGCGGCGGCGAAGTCGTCGGGCTCGATGCCGGCCTCAGGGCCGTCGAGCGCGCTCCACGATCCGTCGGCCCTCGCGGCCTCGATCACGCGGATGCCCGCCGGGGCGAGCATCCCGGCGCTCTCGAGCTCCGCGATGCGTGCCTTGTTCGTGGCCGCCCATCCGCTGCCGCGGCGGCGCGGTGAGAACCACTGCCCGACGCTGCCGTCGTCGAACGTGCGCACGGGCCCGTCGATCCAGCCGAAGCAGAGCGCCTGGCGCACGGCGTCCTCGTACGAGATGCCGTCCTGCGCTGCGCGGCGCACGTGCAGCAGCCATACGCCGCCGGCTCTGGTGTGGTTGTTCTCGAGCCAGGCGCGCCAGGTCGCGGCATCCGGTGCCGAGATGCGCTCGCCGTCGTCGAGCGCGCCCATCAGCCCTGCCGGCGGGGGCGGTCGTCGTCGTGCCAGGGGCCCTCGTACCACTCGCCGCGGTTGTCTCTCTTGCGCGGCTTGAGCAGCTGGATCGTGAAGAGCGTCAACGAGGCGAGCCCGATGCTGATCAGCACCAGGAACAGCATGTCGCTCTGGTTCATCTCGATACCTCCGTGGTCAGCCTAGGCTGAGCCAGACCGCGTCCGCCGCCCCATCGGGCAGATCGGCCGGCGCGGTGATCTCGACGCCGACGCTCACGCCCGCGTCCTCCAGTCGCTGCAGCAGCTCGGGGTCGCGATCGCTCACACGCAGCACGCGGCCGACGTGCCCGGGGGGTGCGTCGCCGAGCAGCACGAACGGCTCGCGCACGACGTCGCCGTTCGCGTCGGGGATCGCGTCGCCGTGCGGGTCGAAGCGCGGGCGTCCGAGGCGCTCGTCGACGGCATCCAGCAGCCGGTCGCTGATCGTGTGCTCGAGCACCTCGGCCTCGTCGTGCACCTCGTGCCATGCATAGCCGAACTCGCTCACCAGCCACGTCTCGATCAGCCGGTGCCGGCGCAGCATCTGCAGGGCGCGCTCGCGGCCGGCATCCGTCAGCTTCACCGCGCCGTACGGCACGTGCGAGACGAGGCCGGCTGCGGCGAGCTTCTTCACCATCTCGGTGACGCTCGACGGGGCGATGCCGAGGGCCCCTGCGAGCTGTGACGGGGTGATCGGCGCATCCTGCCACTCGGTGTGCGCGTAGACCGTCTTGAGGTAGTCGTCGAAGGCGGGGGATGCCATGCTCAGCCGCCCAACGAGATCAGCACGTTGAATGCCGCGTTGCCGGCGAAGAAGAGGATCGCGAACCCTGCGAGCGCGGCGAGCAGCGACACCCGCCCGTCGTAGTCGTTCACACCGCGGGTGCCGATCGCACGGGCCCGGAAGGCGAGGAACAGGGTCAGTGCGCCGAGCGCCAGCTGCACCCACGGGCCGCCGGCCGGAAGCAGATCCGGCAGGGCGACGAGCAGCACGCCCAGAGCTCCCGCCGCCAGTGCGAACCAGGTGCTGAGCCGCATCGCCCGGCGCGCCTCGGAGTCGTCGCGGTGCTTCTTGGCGGGGGAGGAGGGCATGGCTTCGAGCCTACTGGGGGCTCCTGTGGCCACCGAGGACCTCACACACGCACCCTCGCCGGGCGTGCGCGCATCAGCTTCGGCAGCACGCCCTGGCGCGGGCTGAACAGGTAGACCAGCGCGAACACGGTGCCCTGCACAACCACCACCAGACCGCCCGAAGCGGCATCCACCCAATAGCTCAGATAGATGCCCGCGACAGACGAGGCCGCCGAGATCACGGGGGCGATCATGAGCATCGTGGTGAAGCGGTCGGTGAGCAGGTACGCCGTCGCGCCCGGGATGATCAGCATCGCCACCACGAGGATCACCCCCACCACCTGCAGGGCGACCACCGCAGTCAGCGCGAGCAGGCCCAGCAGCAGGGCGCCCAGCAAGCGGGGCGAGAGCCCGATCGCGAATGCGTGCGCGGGGTCGAAGGCGTACAGGGTGAGGTCGCGCCTCTTCACCAGCAGGATCACGAGCGTGATGGCGGCGAGCACCGCTATCTGCGCGAGATCGCCAGCCGAGACACCGAGGATGTTGCCGAACACGATGTGGTTCAGATCGGTCTGGCTGGGGGTGACCGAGATCAGCACCAGGCCGAGCGCGAACAGTGTGGTGAAGACGATGCCGATGGCGGCGTCCTCCTTGACTCGGCTGGTGCCGCGGAGCAGCCCGATCAGCCCCACCGCGACGAAGCCGAACACCAGGGCGCCTACGGCGAACGGCGCGCCGAGCACGTATGCGAGCACGACGCCAGGAAGCACGGCATGGGAGACGGCGTCGCCCATCAGCGACCAGCCGATCAGCACGAGCCAGCATGACAGCAGCGCGCACACCACGGCGGCGATGGTCGTGGTGACCAGAGCGCGGATCATGAACTCGTACTGCAGCGGTTCGAGGATCAGGTCGAAGAGGTTCATGCGCCGTCCCTTCCCAGCACATCCAGACCGAAGGCGCGCGCGAGCACATCCGGCTGGAGCACGTCGTCGACGGCGCCGTGGAACACCAGCCGTCGCAGCAGCAGCGCTGCCGAGTCGGCCAGCGAGGGGAGCGCGTGCAGGTCGTGGGTCGACACGAGCACGGTACGGCCTTCGGCGGCGGCGTCGCGCAGCAGTCGCACGATCATGGCCTCGGAGCGCTTGTCGACGCCGGCGAACGGTTCGTCCAGCAGCAGGATCCGTGCGTCCTGGGCGAGTCCCCGCGCGACGAAGGCGCGCTTGCGCTGTCCGCCCGAGAGCCGGCCGATCTGACGATCGGCGAGGTTGCTCAGCTCGACGCGCTCGAGAGCTGCGTCGACCGCCTCATGATCGGTGCGCCGCGGGCGCCGTGTGAGACCGAGGTGACCGAACCGGCCCATCATCACCACGTCGCGCACCGAGATCGGAAACGCCCAATCGACTTCCTCGCTCTGAGGCATGTAGGCGATGAGGCGGCGGCGACGCGCCTCGGCAGGCTTCATCCCGGCCACGGAGACCGTCCCGTGTGCGGGTCGCAGCACGCCGGTGAGGCTCTTGAACAGCGTGGACTTGCCTGAGCCGTTCATGCCGACCAGGCCGGTCACCGTGCCGGTGGGAATGCGCAGCGACACGTCGTCGAGGGCGAGCACCTCGCCGTAGCGCACGGTGACGTGCGCCGCCTCGATCGCGGGTGCGCCGGATCCGGCGTCTGGGGCGGGGCGGGGGTGCGGCTCGGTCATGATGCTCGTGCGCCGGTGAGCGCCGCCGCGATGCGGTCGGCGTCGTAGCCGAGCAGGTCGAGGTAGGTGGGGACCGGGCCGTCGGCTGCCGAGAGCGAGTCGACGTAGAGCACGCCGCCGAACTTGGCATCCGTGGCCTCGACCACGCGCTGCATGGGCTTGTCCGACACGGTCGACTCGCAGAAGACGGCCGGTACGTCGTTGTCGCGCACGAACTCGATGGCCGCGGCGATCTGCTGGGGCGTGGCTTGCTGTTCGGCGTTGACGGGCCAGATGTACGCCTCGGTGAGCCCTGCGTCTCGGGCGAAGTACGAGAAGGCTCCCTCGCAGGTGACCAGTGCACGCTGCTGCTCGGGGATGCCGGCGAGCTCCGCGACCAGGTCATCCTGCACCTGCTGCAGCTTCGCCTTGTACGTCTCGCCGTTGGCGGCGAAGTCGTCGGCATGCGCGGGTTCGAGCTCGCTGAAGGCGGCGACCATGTTGTCGACATAGATCTGCGCGTTGACCGGGCTCATCCACGCGTGCGGATTCGGCTTGCCGGCGAACGCGTCCGCGGTGATGTCGATGGGGTCGACGCCTTCCGAGACGACGACATGCGGCACGTCGACCGAATCGACGAACTGCTCGAACCACGCTTCGAGGCCCAGGCCGTTGTCGAGGATCAGGTCGGCGCCGGACGCCTGCGCGATGTCGCGCGGCGTCGGCTCGTACCCGTGGATCTCGGCGCCGGCCTTGGTTATGGACGCGACGTGCAGGTGCTCGCCGGCGACGTTCTGAGCGATGTCGGCCAGCACGGTGAAGGTGGTGAGCACAATCGGCCGATCGGGGTCGGAACCATTCTGGCGGCGGCCGGATTCGTCCGTACAGCCGGCGAGGGTGAAGACGAGGCAGGCGACCGCTGCGAAAGCGATGACCGAGCGCGACGAATTTTTAGGCATGCCGAAAACGTACCCTATTTTCGGCGTGCCGAAAGATCCGGCGTCCGGGTCGGGTTCGGCGTCACCTTCGTCCTCGGAGGGCAGTGGTGTGCTCGAAGATGGAGGGGTGACCGACGAGACACCCGAGCGCAGCACCCATGGGGTGGGCCCATACCCCGGCGGCCCCGAAGAGTGGCCTTCCGGCGATCACTACGATCCCGAGCTGCTCGCGCACGGCGACACCCGCAACGTCATCGACCGGTACCGGTACTGGCGGATGGATGCCATCGTCGCCGACCTCGACTCGCAGCGGCATTCGTTCCACGTGGCGATCGAGAACTGGCAGCACGACATGAACATCGGCTCGATCGTGCGCAGCGCCAATGCGTTCCTCGCCGACACGGTGCACATCATCGGGCGACGCCGCTGGAACAAGCGCGGCGCGATGGTCACTGACCGGTATCAGCACGTCGTGCACCATCCCGACGTCGAGTCGTTCACCGCGTGGGCGGCGGGGGAGGGCATCCCGATCATCGCCGTCGACAACGTCGGCGAGGCGGTGCCGGTCGACCGTGCCGATCTGCCCGAGCGCTGCGTGCTGCTGTTCGGTCAGGAGGGGCCGGGTCTGTCGGGCGAGGCGCTCGCCGCGGCGTCCGGGCACATCGAGATCACGCAGTACGGGTCCACCCGCTCGATCAACGCGAGCGCTGCGGCGGCCGTGGTGATGTACGAGTGGTGTCGCCGGTACGCCTGAGTGCGTCACCTTCCCTTGAGACGCAGTCTCGCGTAAAGTGGGCCTGAGTCTCACGCGAATGGAGTGCACCATGGCATCCGACTACGTCCCCCCGGTCGACGATTACCGCTTCCTCTTCGGCGAGGCGTTCGGCCTCGACCTTCCCGCCCGGGCGACCGGCGGTGCGTTCAGCGCCGAAGACGCGACCGAGATCGTCGCGGGTGCCGGCGAGTTCGCGGCATCCGTTCTGGCGCCGCTCCAGACGAGCGGCGACCGAGAGGGCGCCCGCATCGAAGACGGGCAGGTGCGCCTGCCCGCCGGGTTCGCTGAGGCGTACCAGGCGTTCGTCGAGGCCGGCTGGGTCAGCGCCGAGGCGCCCGAGTCGGCGGGCGGCGACGGGCTGCCCGGCTCGATCCGCGCGGGCCTCGGCGAGATCTGGAACGCCTCCAACGCGGCGTTCGCGCTGTGCTGGCTGCTGACGGCGGGGCAGATCCACGCGCTGGATGCGGCGGCATCCGACGAGATCCGCGAGACGTATCTGACCAAGCTCGTCTCGGGCGAGTGGACCGGCACGATGAACCTCACCGAGTCCGACGCCGGCACCGACCTCGGCGCGATCCGCACGATCGCGACCCCGCGCGGCGACGGGTCGTGGGGCGTCAGCGGCCAGAAGATCTTCATCACGTGGGGTGACCACGATGTGGCCGAGAACATCGTGCACCTCGTGCTCGCGCGCACACCCGATGCTCCGGCCGGGGCCAGGGGCCTGTCGTTGTTCGTCGTGCCGAAGTTCCTGCCCGACGCATCCGGAGCGCCGGGCGAGCGCAACGCCGTCACCACGGTGGCGCTCGAGCACAAGCTCGGCATCCACGGCAGCCCCACCTGCGTGCTCGCGTACGAGGATGCGACCGGATACCTCGTCGGCGAGGTCGGCGGCGGGCTCGCGGGCATGTTCGTGATGATGAACTCCGCGCGCGCGGGCATGGGTTTCCAGGCGACCGGCATCTCCGACCGCGCGTACCAGCAGGCCGTGGCGTATGCCGCCGGTCGGCTGCAGGGAGCGGTGCTCGACCGACCGGCCGGCACGCCGATCGCCGAGCATCCCGATGTGCGCCGTCTGCTGCTGTCGATGCAGAGCCGGCTGTTCGCGATGCGCGCGCTGGGCGTCTACGTCGGCGACCTGTTCGACCGGGCGGCGACCGACGGCACCGGAGCGCTCGCGGAGTTCTTCGTTCCGATCCTCAAGGGCTGGGCGACGGAGGACGCCGTCGCGCTGACGAGCGATGCGATCCAGGTGCACGGCGGCATGGGCTTCATCGAGGAGACCGGTGTCGCGCAGCACTATCGGGATGCCCGGATCATGCCGATCTACGAGGGCACCACGGCGATCCAGTCGAACGACCTCATCGGCCGCAAGGTGATCCGCGACGGCGGCGCGACGACCGAGGCGCTGTTCTCTCTCATCGGTGAGAACGTCGAGACGCTGCGGGGGCTGGAGCACGAGGTTGCCGTGCGCACGGCCGATCGCCTCGAGCGGGCGGTCGACGCGGCTCGCCGCGCCACGGCGTCGCTGCTCGGCTTCGGCATGACGCGCGACGCGTACGGCGTCAGCGTGCCGTACCTGATGCTGCTCGGAACCCTCGCCGGCGGCTGGATGCACGGCCTGGCGGTCGCTGCCGTGCTGGCGCACGCGACTCCGGATGCCGCGGATGCCGCGCGCCTGATCTCGGCCGACTTCTACGGCGCCCACCACCTGCCGCGCGTGCACATGCTCGCCGAGACGGTCGCGGCGGGCGAGGTCGCCTGACCTCTTCTCGCGCAGCATCCGATCGACCGCGCGGGGCCCGTGCCGTGCCGTGGCCGTGGCGGGGAGCCTGTGCGGGCGCGCCGGGCGGGGCAGTGCCGTGCCGGGGAGCCGGTGCGCCGTGCGGTGCAGTGCCGTGCCGGGGAGCCGGATGTCGGTCATTCGGGCCGGAGAACCGGCATTCGGCTCCCCGCGTCCGCGGAGGCACTGACCGAACCGCTCGTGCCGTGCGGTGCAGTGCCGTGCCGTGCCGGGGAGCCGGATGTCGGTCATCCAGGCCCGAGAACCGGCATTGGGCTCCCTCCGTCGGGCGCTCTTGCCGCAGCGCTCGCGGCCGTGCCTGCGAACCTCGCCCCTGAACGTCCCCGCCTGGGCGCTCAGGCGCCGACCTTCGTCCACGCGTCGGTGCGCACCCGCCAGCCGAGGGTGCCGAGACGCGCGAGCAGGTACACGCCGAAGAACGCGACGGCGAGCCAGACGAGTCCGGCGGCGCCGGCGACACCGGTGGCGGCGACGATCCACAGCGCAGGCAGGAAGGGCACGAGGTTCAGCAGCCCGGCGATGGCGAGGTAGCGCGCGTCGTTGGCTCCCATCAGCACACCGTCGAGCACGAAGACCACTCCGGCGACCGGCTGCGCGACCGCGAGCACGAGGAACGCGGGCTGCACGAGCGCACCGATCTCGGCATCCCCCGTGAAAACGACGCCCATCACGCTCGACAGGGCGGCGATGGCGGCGCCGACGATCACTCCGAACCAGGCTCCCCACGCCACCGTTCGGCGCAGCACGCGGTGCACCTGCGCGAGATCGCCCGAGCCGAGGCTCCTGCCGATCATCGCCTGCGCGGCGATCGCGAGGGCGTCGAGCGCGAAGGCGGCTGTCGAGAAGATCGTGAAGGCGATCTGCCAGCCCGCGAGCTCCTGCGTGCCGATGCCGGTGGCGACGCCGACCGTCGCGAGCAGGGCGACGCGCAGGCTGACGGTGCGCAGGAACAGCCATCCGCCCGAGCGGGCCGTGCCCCGGATGCCGCTGCGCTGAGCCTTCATCGACGCGCCGTGTCTGAGGGCGAGACGGCGGATGACGACCACGTACGCCGAGACCATTCCCCACTGCGCGGCGACCGTGCCGAACGCAGAGCCGGCGATGCCCCAGCCGAGTCCGTAGATGAAGAGCCAGTTGAGCAGGGCGTTGGCGCCGAAGCCGAGTCCGGCGATCCACAGCGGAGTCATGGTGTCTTGCATCCCGCGCAGCAGCCCGGTGGCGGCGAACACGATGAGCATGGCGGGCAGACCCCACATCGAGATGGTGAGATACGTCTGCGCCTCGGCGGAGACGGCGGCGGATGCCCCGAACGCGGCGACCAGTGCCGGGCTGGCGAGGGCTCCGGCCACGGCGAGCACGGCGCCCAGGCCCAGGGCGAGCCACATGCCGTCGATGCCGACCGAGACGGCGTCGCCGGGCTTGCCGGCGCCGAACCGGCGGGCGACGGCGGGGGTGGTCGAGTAGGCGAGGAAGATCATCAGGCCGACGATCGTCTGCAGCACCGCGCTGGCGATGCCGAGGCCCGCGAGCGGTGCGGTGCCGAGGTGGCCGACCATCACCGAGTCGAGGATGAGGAAGGCGGGCTCGGCCACGAGGGCGCCGAGGGCGGGCACGGCGAGTCGCAGGATCTCGCGGTTCAGCGACAGCGCGGGGGAGGGGGACGCGGTGGATGCCACCTCACGAGCCTAGGCGGTGGGGCCGACAGGGCTGTCTCGGTGCCGCGTGGTCTCCGACGTCTAGGCTGGTGACTTTGAGGAAGGACACCACATGACGTCTGCATTTGCATTCCGCACACTCGTGCCCGTGGCCGCAGCGATCCTGCTCCTGACGGGATGCAGCGCCGAGCCGACGGACGCGAGAGGCAAGCAGCCCGCCGCCAGCACCGCCGCTCAAGATTCCTCATCCGACGCCGCGGGCGCTGCGTCGGGATCAGACGCCGTGTTGGCGGAGGGCACCACCGACCTCGGTGAGAAGGGTGTGATCACCTCGGTGGTCCGCTCGATCACCGCCGATGAGAAGGTGATGCACCTGAGGTACGCGCTCACGCGCGACGGTGGTGACGAGCCCGAGAGCTTCTTCAGTCTCGGCATCGGCCACGCGCCCACGGTGACGGACCTGGCGAACCTCAAGGCCTATCGGCCGTTCTGCGCGGAGGGGAGCTGGACCGGGGATGACAAGCAGATGTGCACGTACACCGTGCTCGGCTCGGTGCCGCATCACGCGAACACCGACCTCGCGCCGGACGCCACGATGGAGGTCGGCGTGCTGCTGCCTGCGCCCGAGGGCCAGCCCGAGACGGTCGACGTCATCCTCGGCGATGGCCTGCCCGGCTTCTCGGCGATCCCCGTCACCTACGTCGACGACGCGCGATGACGCGCATCGTCGCCATCGCGCTGGCAGCGGTCCTTGGAGCGCTCGTCGCGACGTCGGCTCATGCCGACACGGATGAAGACACCTACATCGACGCCGAGATCACGCAGGCCATGATCGAGGCATCGACGATCGATCTCGATGCGCGCGCCGCGACGGTCGATCTCGACGCGAGCGGAAGCAGGATCGAGCTCGAGCAGACGATCGAGGAGCGCGAGCACCGCACCGTGCGCCTGACATCTGACCTGCTGTTCGCGTTCGATTCCGCCGATCTCACCGAGGCCGCGCGCGGTGCGGTCGCCGACCTCGCGGCCGGTATCCCCGACGGGGCGGCCGTCACGGTCGACGGACACACCGATTCGATCGGCGACGGCTCCTACAACGACGGCCTGTCGCGTCGGCGGGCCGACGCCGTCGCCGCGGTGCTGGCGGAGACGCGACCGGGTCTCGGACTCACCGTCACGGGGCATGGCGAGCGGCAGCTGCTCGTCAAGGAAGGCGAGGGTGACCAGGCGCCGAACCGCCGCGTCGAGGTCGGCTTCGATTCACCCCGAGGCTGATGTCTCGGCGGCGACCGCAGCAGAGGGCGACGGCGCTCGACGGCCCACGGGATCTGCTACTACTCGTACTGTGACAGACCGGATGCCGCAGAACAGAGACCTCCTCGCCGTGCTCATCGACGCCGACAACGTGTCGCCCGCGAAGATCGGCGCCGTGCTCGCTGAGATCGCGAGCATCGGCACGGCATCCGTCAAACGCATCTACGGCGACTGGACCCGCCCGCAGCTCAGCACGTGGAAAGCGGCCGCGAGCGAGCACGTCATCCAGCCGATTCAGCAGTTCGCGAACACCGTCGGCAAGAACGCGACCGACAGTGCACTGATCATCGATGCCATGGACCTGCTTTACACGGCCCGCTTCCGGGGCTTCTGCATTGTGTCGTCCGACAGCGACTTCACGCGCCTCGCCGCTCGCATCCGCGAAGAGGGCATCACCGTCTACGGCTTCGGCGAGAAGAAGACCCCCGAGGCGTTCCGCAACGCCTGCGACCGGTTCACCTACCTCGAGGTGCTGGACGAGCCGACGGCCGAGCGCGCCTCCGAAGTGATCGAGGCGGTACCTCAGGGCCGGCTGCGCGGCGACACCAAGTTGATCTCGGGACTGCGCACGACCACCACAGCGGCGTCCGATGAAGACGGCTGGGCGAATCTCGCGGCGGTGGGTGGTCTGCTCCGCAAACAGCAGCCGGACTTCGACTCCCGCAACTGGGGCTACGCGAAGCTCTCCGAGCTGGTGCGGGCCACGGATCTGTTCCTCGTCGAGCCGCTGCCCGCCGGAGGCCTGCGGATCAAGGACCGGCGCAAGTCCGGCGGCTGAGTTCCCCGCGCCGAATCGATCCACGGATCCGCGCGCCTCGCCGGTTCGGAGATGGGAAACGCCGGTGCGGATGCCCGGGCACCGGCGTTTCCCATCTCTCACCGCGCTCACGGCGGCGTGCAACACGGCGTCCACCCGCGCGAGACCAGGCTTCGCGGGCCTGACGGCGGCCCCGCCGCATAGGCTGGACAGCATGACTGACGTTCTGCCCTCCGGCCTTGCCATCAGCGAATTCAGCTCCGACATCCGTCCGCAGGACGATCTGTACCGCCACGTCAACGGCGCGTGGCTCGACGCCGCCGAGATCCCGGCCGACAAGGCGCGCTGGGGCTCTTTCCACATGCTCGCCGAGCAGGCCGAGAAGGACGTCCGCGAGATCATCGTCGAATCACAGGATGCCGCCGAGGGCACCCTCGAGCGCAAGGTCGGCGATCTGTTCCGCAGCTTCATGGACACCGACCGCATCGCCGCGACCGGCCTCGCTCCGCTGCAGTCCGAGCTGGCGAAGGTCGACGCGATCGACAGCATCCCGTCGTTCCTGCAGACGGTCGGCACGCTCGACCGCGACGGCATCGCCGCGCTGATCGGCGTCTTCATCGAACCCGATCCCGGCAACCCCCAGCGCTACGTCCCGTTCGCCGTGCAGGCAGGGCTGTCGCTGCCCGACGAGAGCTACTACCGCCTCGAGAACTTCGAGGGCACCCGCGCCGCGTACCGCGCCCACCTCGAGCGCATCCTCACCCTCGCCTCGATCCACGAGGCTGCCGGCCAGGCCGACCGCGCCTTCGCCCTCGAGCACGACATCGCCGGTCATCACTGGGACAACGTCGCCTCGCGCGACGCCGTGAAGACATACAACCTGAAGACCTGGGACGAGTTCCAGCAGCTCGTCGGCGTCGATCTCGCACCGTGGCGGGATGCCGTGGCGACGGTGAAGCCGAGCGCGTTCGACGAGCTCGTCGTCTACCAGCCCAGCTTCTTCGAGGGCCTGGGCGCGCTGCTCGTCGACGAGCGTCTCGACGACTGGAAGGCGTGGCTGCGCGCCAAGGTCGTGCACGGCATGGCCGCCTACCTCACCGACGACTTCGTCGACGAGAACTTCTCGTTCTACGGCACCGAGCTCACCGGCACACCCTCGATCCGCGAGCGCTGGAAGCGCGGCGTCTCGCTGGTCGAGGGCTCGCTCGGCGACGCCGTCGGCCGCATCTACGTCGAGCGGCACTTCCCGGCCGAGTCCAAGGCCGCGATGGATGACCTGGTCGCCAACCTCATCGAGGCGTACCGGCAGAGCATCCGGCAGCTGGAGTGGATGAGCCCCGAGACGCGGGAGAAGGCGCTCGCCAAGCTCGACACCTTCCGCCCGAAGATCGGCCACCCCGACGTGTGGCGCGACTACGACGGCGTCGACATCGACCCGGCCGATCTGGTCGGCAACGCCCGCCGTGCGACGGTCTTCGAGCACGACCGTCAGGTCGCGAAGGTCGGCAAGCCGATCGACCGCGACGAGTGGTTCATGCCGCCGCAGATGGTCAATGCGTACTACAACCCGCTGATGAACGAGATCGTCTTCCCCGCGGCGATCCTGCAGTACCCGTTCTTCGACCCGAAGCGCGACGCGGCCGCGAACTACGGCGGCATCGGCGCGGTGATCGGGCACGAGATCGGCCACGGCTTCGACGATCAGGGCAGCCGTTACGACGGCGACGGCCGTCTGCAGGACTGGTGGACGGATGCCGATCGCGCGGCCTTCGACGAGCGGACCAAGGCGCTCATCGCCCAGTACGACGCGCTCACACCGCTCGGCCTGAGCGATGAGAACAAGGTGAACGGCGCGCTGACGATCGGCGAGAACATCGGCGACCTCGGCGGTCTCGGCATCGCGCTGAAGGCCTACGAGCTCTCGCTCGGGGGCGAGGATGCGCCCGTGATCGACGGCTACACGGGCATCCAGCGCCTGCTGCTGTCGTGGGCGCAGGTGTGGCAGCAGAAGAGCCGCGAGGCCGAGACGATCCGCCTGCTGACGATCGACCCGCACTCGCCCAACGAGTTCCGCTGCAACCAGATCCTCAGCAACATCGACGCCTTCTACGAGGCGTTCGACGTGACCGAAGGTGACCGGCTGCACCTGCCGTCTCAGCAGCGGGTCACCATCTGGTGAGGGCCGGTTCCCCGGCCGGGGGCGGCGGGTTACGATAGCCGGGGCGCCGCCCTTCAGGCATGCGAGGTCGCGCAGAGCGCCCGGCCGCACCCCTTCTCTCGGATAGGACATCGCGCGTGGTCCCGTCACCCGCTCCCGAACCGTCCCCCGGTGTGCCCGCAGCGCGCCGGCGAGCCCAGCGCGGCACGCGGCGCGTTCCGCGTCGGGCTGCCGCCGGCCGTCGCTCGTTCGCGTCGAGCCTGCGCCGTCTGGAAGAGCTGGCGCAGACCGGGGCGCAGGTCTCGGTGCACGTCGTCGAGCTCGACTCGGGCCGCGTCGTGCTGAGCGGGGACGACCACGTGCCCCTGCCGATCGCGGGGCTCGGAGTCGTTCCCGTGCTGGTCGAGACCGCTTCGGGCTTCGAGTCGCGCAGGCTCGATCCGCTGCGCATCATCGATCGGCCCGACGACCTCGTCGCCGGCTCGGGCCTGTGGCGGCACCTGCGCGCACCGGCGCTGCCGCTGGTCGATCTCGCCGTGCTGGCCGCGGCGGCGGGCGACCCCAACGCCGCGAACGCACTGCTCGAGGCCGTCGGTCACGAGCAGGTCCGGGCGCGGATGGTGTCGCTCGGGATGCCGCGCAGCGCCGTGCTCGATCTGTTCCGCGATGTGCGTGGTCCCGATGACGCTCCGCACGTCGCCGTCGGCACGACGCGCGAGTTCGCGAGACTGTTCGCCGCCCTCGTCGACTCGCGCACCGTGGACGCCGCCGTCAGCGCCCAGGTCGCCGAATGGCTCACCTTGAATCAGGACCTCAGCCTCGTGGCATCCGCGACGGGCCTCGACCCGTTCGCACATGATGACGACGCGCACGGTCTGCTGTTCCTCAACAAGACCGGCCGCGATCGCGGGGTGCGCGCCGAGGCCGGAGTGCTCGGGGGGCCGCGCACCGGCGTCGCCTACGCGCTGACCGTCTGCTTCGACGACCTCTCGATCAGCCACCGGCTGCGCGCGCACGACGCGTTCCGGGTGCTCGGCACCGATCTCATGGAATACACCCACTGATCCAGGGACCAGGTGCTGCGCTGGTCAACCGGGCAGGGCGGGGTGCGCCTCCGCAGCCGGATGCCGGGGGATCAGGAACGTCAGCGCGAAGCCGATCACCCCGGCGACGATCGACAGCCAGAAGCACAACTCGAAGGCCTCTCGGGTCGGGATCGCCCGGCCGCCGACCTCGATGCTCATCGCGGCGAGCACTCCACCCATCACGGCCGACGCGGTCGACGTGCCGACCGAGCGGAACAGGGCGTTGAGCCCGTTCGACGCGCCCGTCTCGTGCGCGGGGACGGCGCGCATGATGATCATCGGCATGGCGGCGAAGGAGAACCCGATGCCGATCCCGATCAGCACGTTGGCGACGACGAAGTGCCAGACCTCGGTCGACCAGATCAGCACGAACGCGTAGGCGAGCACGATCGCGGCGGTGCCGACGGTGAACAGCGGGCGAGGGCCGACGGTGCGCTCCAGCCACCCCGACAGGGGCGAGATGATCATCATCATCACGCCTGAGACGGCGACGATCATCGCCGCGGTGAACATGTCGAGTCCGAGGCCCGACCCCGTCTCGCGCGGCAGCTCGAGCATCTGCGGGAAGGTGACGTTCGACGAGAACAGCGCGAATCCCATGCCGATCGCGGCGATGTTCGTGTAGAGCACGGCGGGTCGCACGGCGACTCGCAGGTCGAGCAGCGGCTCCTTCGCCCTCAGCTGGTACCAGCCCCAGACGGCCATCACTCCGAGGCCGCCGATCAGGCACGCCAGGGCGAACGGCGAGGTCCAGCCCCACTCCGCTCCGCGCGACACGAACAGCAGCAGAGCGGTGAGGCCCGCCGCGAGGCCCAGCGCGCCGATCACGTCGAGGCGTCCTGGCGCGAGCAGCACATCGTCCGGAACCACGAGCACGACCAGCACCAGGCCGATCACGCCGAGCGCGGCGGCGAGCCAGAACAGACCGTGCCAGTCGGCGTTCTCGGCGACGAACGCCGCCACCGGCATCCCGACGGCCCCGCCGACCCCCATCGTCGCGCTCATCAGGGCGACCGCAGTGCCGAGCCGTTGCGGTGGCAGCACGTCGCGCATGATAGCGATGCCCAACGGCACCACCCCGGTCGTCGCGCCCTGCAGAGCCCGGCCGATGATGACGCCGATGATCGACGACGACAGCGCCGCTACGATCGAGCCCACCGCGAGCAGGGCGAGCAGGGCGATCACGACGCGGCGCTTGCCGTACATGTCGCCCAGCCGGCCCGAGATCGGTGTCGCCACCGCTGCGACCAGCAGGGTGATCGTGACCACCCAGCTGGTGTCCTCGCGCGAGGCGTTCAGCAGGCGCGGCAGGTCGGCCTGCAGGGGCACGACGAGCGTGAACATGAATGCCGAGCACAGGCCCACGAAGGCCAGCACGGCGACGATCGCCCCGCGGGGAGGGGTGCGGGACAGCCGCTTTCTGGCCTTGTCATCCCGGTCGCTCACCGAAGAAGGCTACCGGTGCAGAGGGGGGTGACGGCGCGTGGCCACGATCCGCGCACCGTCGCGGCTTCCGGATGCCGGTCAGCTGACGCCCTTCATGAGCTTCAGCACCGGCTTCACCGACACGAACATTCCGGCGCCGACCGCGATCGCGATCAGGCCGAGCACGGTGAAGTACGGCGCCTCGTTCCGCGGGTCGTAGAACTGCACGAGCCATCCCGAGATCGCGGTGCCCAGCGAGATCGAGAGGAAGAACAGCGCCACCATCTGTGTCTTGAACCGCGCGGGTGCGAGCTTCGTCGCGGCCGACAGCCCGATCGGCGACAGCAGCAGCTCGGCCACGGTGAACACGAGCAGGATGCCGACGATCGCCAGCAGCGGCGTCGAGCCCTCGCCGCCGTTGGCGAACGGCAGGAAGAGCAGGAACGCTCCTCCCATCAGTGCGGTGCCCAGCGCGAACTTCACGGGGGTCGACGGCTGGCGGGTGCCGAGTCGGGTCCACAGGGCGGCGAAGATGCCCGAGAGGATGATGATGAACACCGGGTTGATCGACTGCACCCACGACACGGGCATCTCGAAGCCGAGGATCGAACGGTCGAGGCGCTTGTCGCTGTAGACGGTGAGCACGGTGAACTGCTGCTGGTACAGCGACCAGAACGCCACACTCGTGATGAACAGCGGCACGAACGCCCACACACGGGAGCGCTCGATCGACGTGATGTGACGGCTCGAGAGAATCACCGCGAAATAGGCGATGGTCGCCGCGAGTGCGCACAGGATCACGATGCTCGCGAGGTTGTCGGCGCGGATGACGCCGATGAGCACGAGCACGGCGATCACGGCGATTGCCGCCACCCCGATGCCGGCGAACAGGGCGTAGCGGCCGCGCGGCAGCGGGTTCGGCACCTGGCGTGCGGCGGCCGGCAGCTTCTTGCGGCCGAAGCTGTACTGGATGAGGCCGGCCGTCATCCCGACCGCGGCGAGGCCGAAGCCCCAGTGGAAGCCGACCGACTTCTGCAGCAGGCCCGTGAGCAGAGGGCCGAAGAACGAGCCGAGGTTGATGCCGAGATAGAAGAGCGAGAATCCGGCATCCCGTCGGGTGTCGTCCTCCGAGTACAGGGTGCCGACGACCGCTGTCGCATTCGCCTTCAGCCCGCCCGAGCCGAGCGCGACGAGCACGAGGCCGATCGCCACACCGGCGATGCCGGGGATCAGCGCCAGCGCCAGATGACCCGCGACGATCACGATCGCGCTGCCGAACAGCACGCGCTCCGATCCGAACAGCCGATCGGCGAGCCACGCGCCGAGGATGGTCGAGAGGTACACCGACCCGCCGTACGCGCCGACGATGCCGCCGGCGACCGCCTCATCGAGCCCGAGCCCGCCTTTCGTGGCGCTGAAGTACAGGTAGATCAGCAGGATGCCCTGCATGCCGTAGAAGCTGAACCGCTCCCACATCTCGACGCCGAACAGGTGGGCCAGGGCGCGCGGCTGACCGAGGAACTGCTTCTGTGGCGGGGTGTCGGTCTCAGACTCCGAAGATGGCATCCCTCCAGATTACGCTTCGGCGCTCAGCGCGACGGGGTGGTCAGCGAGCCGTCCGCCGCGCTCGCAGCAGGCCGATGACCCCGGCGACGAGGATGACCGCCGCGACGATCAGGCCCGTCACGCCGATGGCGGTGCTCTGCGGGTCGCCGCCGATGCGTCCGACCGCGAGCCAGGCCAGCCCCCAGGAGGTGGCGAGAGCAGGAGCGAGGCGGCGGGTGACGAGCGCGCTCGCCGCGCCGATGACGGCGACCACCACCAGCACGCCGATGCCCCAGGCATCGGCCTGCTCGCCGAGATCGGCGGGCAGCGTCTGCGTCAGCCAGGCGGCGGTGTTCGCGACGGTGGCGATCGTCACCCAGCCGAAGTGCAGTCCCTGCACGCCGTCGAAGAGGGTCAGATCGAGCGGTCCGGATGCCCGGTCGCGGCCGAGCATGACGATGATGCGGGCAAGCACGGCGAGCAGAGCCGCGATGACGATGACGGTGACCACGAGGTTCAGGTAGCGGGCGGTCACCAGCCACAGGCCGTTGAGCACCATCGAGCCGGCGACCCACCAGCCGATCGCACGCTGGCGGCTGCTGTCGCGCTGTGCGGGCAGGGCCTGCCAGACCGTGTACGCCGCGAGGCCGAGATAGATGAGCGTCCAGATCGCGAACGCCGGGCCGGCCGGGGCGAGATACGAGCCCTCGGCCGACAGTGCGCCGTTCTGCAGCTCGGCGACCGACTCCCCGCCGAACGCTCCGCCGCCGATGGCCGCGCCGATGATCATGAACACCGCCGCGGCGATGATCGTCGACTGCCGCAGGATGTCGCGCCCGGTGCTGTTCATGGGCACGACCCTACTCGCGACCGACGCCCGGGTGCGCTGGCCGCATGAGCAACGTTCCTCCGCCGCCGCCGTCCGGAGCCTGCGCGTACCAGCGTCCGCAGCGCCGCGGTGAAGGCCGACGGCGGCCGGCCGTACGAGTACCCGATGACCATCGCTTCGTCCGATGACCCGGCCGCCACGCGACCGCAGCGTTTCCGCAATCGCGTCGAGAGGGGCAGACTGGCATCGTGCGCACGATTCGAGACCTCGACACGGTTGAACTGATCATCGATGCCCAGGAGCTGCTGGATTCGATCCGCGGCGAGAACCGCGTCATCGACGCCGGCACGCTGCGCGCTCTGCAGCACTCGGGTAACTACGTCGTCGGGCTCTTCGACGACAGCGAGGGCGAGGAGCGCATGGTCGGCGCCTCGATCGCCTTCTTCGGCGAGCCTGCGCGGCGCATGATGTACTCGCACATCACCGCGCTGCTGCCCGAGTACCGGGGTCGCGGCTGGGGCCGCGAGCTCAAGGAGCACCAGCGCCAGTGGGCGTTCTCGCGCGAGGTCGGTCGGATCACCTGGACGTACGACCCGCTCGTCGCCCGCAACGCGCACTTCTTCCTCACCGTGCTGGGTGCGCGGGTCAGCGGCTACTCGGTGAACCGCTATGGCATCTTCGGCGGCGGCGACGCGGGTGACGAGAGCGACCGCCTCGACGTCGAGTGGGCCCTGGCCGACATCGCCAAGCCGCCGGCATCCGATGCCGTCGTCGCCACCCTCGAGATCCCCTCGGATGTCGAGGCGATGCGCCTCAACGACCCCGCCGCCGCGCACGAATGGCGCCTGCGCCTGCGCGGCGAGATGGAGCAGCTGCTCGGCCGCGGCCTGCGCGTCGCCGGATTCGACACCGAGCGCGGCTACCTGTTCACCGAGTAGGCGGCAGCACGAACGCCCCGGTCTCGCCGGGGTTGACCGCGACCTCCCAGCGGAATCCGTCGGGATCGGCGAAATAGCCCGAGTACCCGCCCCACTCGCGTCGGGTGGCTTCCGTCACGGCCGCGCCGAGCGTCGCAGCCTCGGCGAGCACGGCGTCGACCTCGGGTTCGGTCGCGAGATTGTGCGACAGGGTGATCGGCGCGATTCCGGATGCCGGCGCCTGCCCGATCTCGGCGGCGAAGCCGTCGACGCTCCACAGCGACAGGATCACACGGTCGGCGACCGGCAGCATGATCACCTCATCTGCCTCGAAGATCGGCTGCCAGCCCAGCCCGTCGACGTAGAACGCTCGGGTGCGGGGCACATCGGCCACGGCGAGGGTGATGAAGCTCACACGCTGTTCCATGGCATCAGCATCCCACCGGGCACAGACATGCCGGAAGGTCGTCGCGGGTAGGATTGGGATGCCCGTGTTCACGGGCTTCTCACCCGCAGCATGCGACCATTGGAGCCACCGTGGCCGAACAGTCCCGTCTTGACAAGGTCATCGCCCTCGCCCGCCACCGCGGGTTCGTGTTCCAAGCGGGTGAGATCTACGGCGGTTCGCGTTCGGCCTGGGACTACGGACCGCTCGGCACTGAGCTGAAGGAGAACATCCGTCGGCAGTGGTGGCAGACGTTCGTGCGCGGTCGCGGCGACATGGTCGGCCTCGACTCGAGCATCATCCTGCCCAAGCGCGTGTGGGAGGCCTCCGGCCACGTCGCGACCTTCACCGACCCGCTCGTCGAGTGCCTGCAGTGCCACAAGCGTCACCGTGAAGACCACCTCATCGAGAACTACGAGGCGAAGAAGGGCCGGCTGCCCGAGAACGGCATGGCCGACATCGTCTGCCCCGACTGCGGCACCCGCGGCAAGTGGACCGAGCCGAAGTCGTTCTCGGGTCTCGTGAAGACCTACCTCGGGGTCGTCGACGACGAGTCGGGCCTGCACTTCATGCGCCCCGAGACCGCGCAGGGCATCTTCGTGAACTTTGCGAACGTGCTGACCGCATCGCGCAAGAAGCCGCCGTTCGGCATCGGCCAGGTCGGCAAGGCGTTCCGCAACGAGATCACCCCCGGAAACTTCATCTTCCGCACTCGCGAGTTCGAGCAGATGGAGATCGAGTTCTTCGTGCCGCCGGCCGAGGCGCAGGAGTGGTTCGACCACTGGGTGCAGGCGTGCTGGGACTGGTTCATCGACCTCGGCATCGACCCCGAGAACATGCGCCAGTTCGATGTGCCCGATGACGAGCGCGCGCACTACTCGGCCGCCACGATCGACTTCGAGTACAAGTTCGGCTTCCCGGGCAAGGAGTGGGGCGAGCTGATGGGCGTCGCCAACCGCACCGACTACGACCTGTCGAGCCACACCGCGGCGTCGGGCCAGAGCCTGACCTACTTCGACCAGGCATCCGGCGAGCGCTACACCCCGTACGTGATCGAGCCGTCGTTCGGCCTGACCCGCTCGATGATGGCCTTCCTCGTCGACGCGTACGAGGAGGAGGAGGTGCCCAACGCCAAGGGCGGCACCGACATCCGCACGGTGCTCAAGCTCGACCCGCGTCTCGCACCCGTCAAGGTCGCCGTGCTGCCGCTCTCGCGCAACGAGCGCCTCTCGCCCCTCGCGCGCGAGGTGGCCGACACTCTGCGCGGCTCGTGGACCGTGGACTTCGACGACGCGGGCGCCATCGGCCGCCGCTACCGCCGCCAGGACGAGGTCGGCACCCCGTTCTGCGTGACCGTCGACTTCGACTCCCTCGACGACAACGCCGTCACGGTGCGCGATCGCGACACGATGGCTCAGGAGCGCGTGCCGCTCGACGGCCTCGAGACCTACCTGGCCGAGCGCCTGCGCGGCGCCTGAGGTCTGTTCGACGAACGCCTCGATTCACATGGTTAATCGAGGCGTTCGTCGTCGCTGGGTGGCGTGTCGGAGATGCCGACGTCGACCGTCGCCTGTGGATGACGCCCGCGGGGTGCGATGCGGCAGACGTAGCGTCGCGGGCCCCCCAGATTGAACGGGGGGGGGGGGACCAAGAGGCCGGGTAAAAAAATGAATGCCAACGCCAGCGCCCGGGGTCGGTGGGTAACATAGTCGGCGCCCCAGTGACGAACCGGCTCGG